>NZ_BAOX01000443.1:0-2744 GCF_000813105.1 Rhodococcus sp. BS-15
ACGAACACACCGCTTGGGCACACCGCACCGGGCAACAACCAGCCGCAGCTTGACAAGTTACGGACCCGGGATGTCTAGGGCACCGATTCAGTTCGCCTCGACAGCAATCTTTCAGCTAATATCTAGACCTGGACGGTGTCGAATTCGCAGACGATGCCGGCTGCCGGATGCGAGGCCACCCCCCGCAAAGCACGACAGGCCTCGCATCCGGACTCGACCGCATCACGTCGCCTCTGCGATCCAGACTCGTCCAGCTCATGAGACAGAGGGGTAGTCGAGATGTATTCGGTGTTGATATTCGCGATCGTGGCTGCGCTTGCATTGATGGCGCTGTCGCTGGTCACGTTGATCGTCGGCGAATCGATCCGAATGATTCGGCACATCGCTCAGGACCGGCCAAGCGCCACCCAACGCGGATTTCGACCGTGAACAGCAGAGCGGGCTTATCGAAGCCGCCGGACGGTTACCATTTGGTTACTGAAATGTCGCTACCGCCGCGGGACAAGTTGGGTTCACATGATCAGAGGGAAGACAAAGGTGCCGGTCGAAGACGGATCGTTCGCGGCCAGGTTGAACAAGCTGTTCGACACGGTCCATCCACCGGGACGTCGGCCTCACACCAATGCCGAGGTCGCACAGGGGCTGGCCGACGCGGGCCATCGCATCTCCAAACCGTATATTTCGCAGCTTCGATCCGGACACAGGACCAACCCGTCGGAGGAGACCGTGACAGCGTTGGCGCGGTTCTTCAAGGTACGGGCGGATTATTTCTACGACCCGGTCTATCAGGATGCGGTCGATCGCGATCTCGAAATGCTCGCGCAATTGCGGAATCAGGGCCTGCGGCGACTGTCGGCACGCGCATTCGACCTGTCCGACGAATCGCAGAGCCTGCTGACCTCGATGGCCGAAAAGCTACGCGCAAGCGAAGGATTGCCCGCGGTGCCACCGGACAGCACCCCGTAGCGCTCGCTGCCTGGCCGGCCCCGTCCGCTACCGAGCAGTCGTGTCGGTAGCGGAGTCCGGTGATGTCGAGTCGTCGAGCGCGGCGGTGGACGTCGATCGATGCGCCCGGGCGATCAAGGCAACCCACTGAGGAGGGGACCAGTCGGGTGGGGGCACGATCCAGTGGGCACCGAGGATGGGGTGGGCGAGAGGGTCGTGGACCGTCCGAGCTATCCGTGCTGCGCGATCCACCGGATCGTTCGGCGCGGCGACTCCGTCGTCGAACTGTCCGGCGCCCACCTGCAAGTACAGCCCGTCCATGACGTCCGACACGTGATCGGACGCTTGCAGCACAGTGGGTGCCCGCGATCTGTCGGAGTCGCGAAGTTCGGGGAATCGGCGGAGCAGGGCGTGGTGTAGATCTTTGATGCGGTAGAGCAGGATCCGGGCGCGTATCCATGTCTCGATCAACACCGACACGGCACCGATCGACATGATCAACGCACCCAGTGTGAGCACCCCGCGGTTGGGTTCCGCACCGAGAATCACTGCGATGGCGATCGACAGCGGTGCCACAGCACCGAGACAATAAAGGGCAACCGCACGCCCGATCGGCGTGCGGGCGATTACCCGAACCCCGGCCGCGATCACGGCGGCGAACGCCGGCAGCACCGCGCACCATCCGGCCACCGGGTTCCAGAGCGAGCCAGCCATCGCACCGGCTGTGGACACCGCGATGACGACGGCGCACGTTCGGTACCACCGCCGCAGAAGTGTCGGCCATGCTCTGATGGCGATCACCATCGACGCTCCGGCCCCGCCGGCCCAGCACATCGCCAACGCTGCAGCCGCATTGTCGCGGCCGAGCGTGGCGGCGACGTCGTCGATGGCCACCGTCTGGGCCGCCGCTGTGCACACCATGGCCAGGACCATGCAGATCCGAACCGTGGTGGCAGGTCGCACGACCATTCGGCCCACTCGTGCACCGGCCGCAAGCCAGACCACCAGTGCTGCAATCCACGCCATGTCAGCCCAACGCCTGGTCGAAAGAGACGATCGATCGAGCTGCGCCTCGGGTGTTCGCACGACGCAATCGCTGCAGCAACTGCCCGGCGAAGGCCTCCGCTTCCCATTCGTCGTCGTTGTCGGCACCGTCCACCACGGCCGATTGCAACGTGCGTTCGCTCAGCAAGTACGCCAACAGCTCTTCGCTGACGGCGCGCAGGGAACTCTCGATGGGTATGCCGTCGTGCCGAAAGACGATGTGGCCCAGTTCGTGGGCAAGCGTGCGATCGTAATTCGGAAGGTCTATACCGATCACGATCACATCGCGATCGGGGTAGGCGCGGCGCTGCCCACACACCCCCGGCGGCAGGACTGCGCCCTCGATGACGATCGGCCGCCTGCGTTCGCGGGCGATCGCCTCGATCACGCCGTCGAGCGTGGACCGATCGGCATCCGCTGCAATTTCGCAGACCACGTCCACGGCCGCCGA
Source organism: Rhodococcus sp. BS-15 (assembly GCF_000813105.1). Lineage (NCBI taxonomy): Bacteria > Bacillati > Actinomycetota > Actinomycetes > Mycobacteriales > Nocardiaceae > Rhodococcus > Rhodococcus sp. BS-15. The sequence continues at coordinate 2,441 of NZ_BAOX01000443.1, forward strand.
GATCCGACGGTGTGAGCGCGTCACGAGAAAATCTCCCCGCGAGCTCGATCGAGACGCACCTGCTGCGCGCGGGCTCCCCTGGCGCTGATGACACCTGCTCCGGCTCCGGCGAGCATCAGACCCACGACTCCGCCTGCCACCGCGCGTGCGTCCAACAGACCGGACGACGCGGTGAGTTCGGTATCCGGATCAGGACCGTTCGCACCGGGACCCGATGCGCCGGGACCGGACGCGGACGACGACGGAGAGGCCGCACTGGTCGACGCCGGGCCGGCCGTTCGTGTCGACGGCGCGGTGAGGAAGA
>NZ_BAOX01000442.1:0-2756 GCF_000813105.1 Rhodococcus sp. BS-15
TCGGTGTCGACGCGGCCACCGATCGCTACCCCGACCCACAGCGGGGTGCGGCGGTGCCAGCGTCCGGCAAAGGCACCCGCGCTGCGGGTGACGGAGGCAAGCGCTGTCTCCGAAGATCCGGCGGGCGTGGGTATCTCGACGGCACCGAGGATGCGTCCCCGCAGATCGCTGACGGTGATGCCGGTGACGACGGCTCCGATGTGGATCCCGATGGTCGAGAACGGTTCGTGGTTGACCTCGAACGGCACCCGCGGTCGTCCGATCGCCCCCGGTGCCGTCAGGTCTGCGCGCTCACGGAGCAGCCCGACGGCGAGTAGGGCCGACACTTGACGGTTGACTGTGGCGATGCTCGAACCCGTTGCGCGAGAGGCATGCTCGCGCGAGATGGGACCTTCGACGCAAGCGACCCGAAGCACCGACGCGGCGGGACTGTCCGCGATCCGCAGATCGGGCGCGACGAGTTGGACGCGCGATCGGGGCCCCGGGAGAGACCGCAGAGAGGTGGGGCCGGTGTGGTGGTGCAGCGTTGATACGGACATCGGTTGTGGTCCTCAGCAGTGGCAGACCTCCGTCGTGGACGAACAACGACGGAAGAGCGAAGTGATGCAGGTCAAGGAAGGGGTGCGGTGGTCGTACAGAAACCACGACACGCGAATCGACTGTCTGCAGCCCGAAACAGGGAGCTAGAGACGGATTCCTTGGCCGGGACAACACAGTTCCCGAGGAAGCGGCAAGCGAGAACCCAGGGACGCGGTCACATAGGTGACCCGCATCGCGGTCGTCTCACTGGCGGACATGGATCCAAAATTAGCACCCTCGCGTTCGATGTCCAATCGGGCATCGGAAAGCACGGGGCACGTCGGGCATAGAATTTCGCCATGACCTCGTCCGAACAGATTTCCCCCGATGCCAAAATCGCCGTCGTCACCGGAGCAAGCTCCGGCATCGGCGCGGCCACCGCCCGTCAACTCGCCGCCGACGGCTTCCACGTCGTGATCGGTGCCCGCCGACTGGACCGGCTCGAGGAGTTGGCGTCGGAGATCGGTGGTACTGCCCTGGAACTCGATGTGACGGACGAGGATTCGGTCGCCGCCTTCACCGCGGTCATCCCCCGCGTCGACGTGTTGATCAACAATGCCGGTGGCGCGAAGGGCTTGGCCCCGGTGATCGACGCCGACCTCGACGACTGGCGCTGGATGTGGGAGACCAACGTGCTCGGTACATTGCAGGTGACGAAGTCGTTGCTGCCCAAGCTGATCGACTCCGGTGACGGCCTGATCGTCACCATCACCTCCGTGGCGGCATTCGAGGCCTACGACAACGGATCGGGCTACACCTCGGCCAAACACGCTCAGGCAGTGCTGCATCGGACGTTGCGCGGCGAGCTTCTCGGCAAGCCGGTGCGGTTGACCGAGGTAGCGCCGGGTGCTGTGGAAACCGAGTTCTCGCTCGTCCGGTTCGACGGCGACGCAGACAAGGCCGACGCGGTCTACCAGGGCATCACACCGCTGGTGGCGAGCGATATCGCCGAGGTCATCGGCTTCGTGGCGTCTCGCCCGTCGCACGTCAACCTCGACCAGATCATCATCAAGCCACGTGATCAGGCCGGTCCGGGGCGCTTCTCCCGGAAATAGTGCGCCGCGCAGTGGTGCGGATAAGTGCCGCAGGGGGCACTTAATCACACCACTGCGGCTACGCCGCACTCATCGACTCCCACGTCGGCCAGTCGATGGCCCAGTCGTACAGGTCGCCGTCGGCTGCCGAGAGGTCGATGCGAGTTCCGGTGACCTCGACGGGATCGCCGTACATCGCTGTCTGGAAGTACTCCTGAGCGTCGGCGTCGGACAGGTTGATGCACCCGTTGGTGACGTTCGACGCGCCCTGCACACCGGTGGTCAGCGGATTGGCGTGGATGAATTCGCCGTTGTTGGAGATGCGCACCGCCCAGCGTTCGCGGACGTTCTCGTAGAACGGCGGGTTGGACATCAGAAAGTCCTCGTGCTTCTCGGTGACGACGTGGATGCCGCTGCGGGTGACGTTGCGGTCCTCGTTGCCCTCGCCGTAGCTGACGGGAATGTCCATGATCGTCGCGCCGTCGCGGACCACCTGCATACGGTGCTGGTGGCGTCGGCGATGACGACCTGGCTGCGGCCGATGGAGAAGTCGAGCGTCACATCGTCCGCACCGTAGGCACCGCCGCCGTAGTTCACCCCGTAGAGATTCGCCTTCACGTCCACCGTCGTGCCCGGAGCCCAATAGTTCGTCGGTCGCCAGTGCACCCGTGATCCGTTGTCGTCGGGAAACCATGCCCACGCGCCGGGCGTCGGCGGGTTGGTGGTCACCGTCAACGCCTTCTCGACGGCGGCCTTGTCCGCGATCGCGGAGTCGAACTGCAGGATGATCGGCGCGGCGATGCCCACTTCCTGGCCGTCGCCGATGTTGGTGCTCACCGACGTGCGACTGTCGGGTTCGACGGTGGTGAAGGCACCGGTGATGTCGACGGTCTTGTTGTCGCTGCCCAGCGCCGAGCCGGACCAGGTGTACTGCACGCCGTAGCCGAGTGGCTCGGTGACGGCGTACGAGGTCTTGTCGGGCGAGAGCGCGCCCTGGACGACCTTGCCGTCGGGGTTGGTCAACGCGACCTGAGTGAGCGTTCCGTCGGCCACGGAGACCGAGATCGGCGCGACGGGACTGACGTCGGCGGCACCTGCGACCGGGTTCTCGGTGACCTGGGCGACGGGCGCTGCCCTCGGTGA
>NZ_BAOX01000441.1:0-2760 GCF_000813105.1 Rhodococcus sp. BS-15
GGGGGTGCCGTACACGGCCTCGCGCGGCCAGGCGAGGTTGATCGCCATGCCCGCTCCCCACACCACCGCGAGAATGTTGATCGGCAGGCCCCACTTGCCCATCGTGAAGTAGCCGCCGGGCTTCAGGTCCTCCGGTGGCCATTGCCCCTTGATTCGTTTGACCAACAGCGGTCCGGTGACCATGAGGTAGGCGAGGTAGATCATGATGATCGCGATGGAGGTCAGCACCGTGAAGATCTGCGGCTGACCGACGTTGACGACGAGGATCACGATGGCCAGTACGCCGATCGTCACCGCGGGAACGACCGGAGTCTGGGTCTTGGGATGCACCTTGGCCAAGCTCTCGCCGAACGGCAGAGCGTTGTCGCGCGCCATGGCGAACGTCAACCGGATCGCTGCGGTGTGCACTGCCAGCGAGCAGACGAAGACCGCGATGACGATGCAGATGAGGAAGACGGTGCCCAGTGGGCCCCACATCACCGCTTCGACGATGGACTGCAAGCTGCCGTCCGGGCTGCCGAGCGACGGATCGTCCAGATCGGGCGCGGCCATGACGGCGAACACCAGGATGGCTCCACCGATGACGAACGACGCGAGGATCGCGCGCAGGATGGCCTTCGGGGCGGTACGCCGGGGTTCGACGGTTTCCTCGCCGAGCGAGCTCGCAGTGTCGAACCCGTACATCACGTAGCCCGACGCCAACGACGCCACCAGGAAGGCTCCGAGGTAGCCGCCGCTCTCACCGGCGCCGTAGCCGTTGGTGGAGAAGAACACCTCGGGTCCGCGAGTGATGTTGGCCGCGAGCAGAATTGCTATCAACACGGCCGCGATGAGCTCGATGAACACTCCTGAGCTGTTGATCATCGCCATCAGCCGGACCCCGAGCGCATTGATCGTGGTGGTGATGGCGATCAGGATCGCACCGAGCAGCACCGCATTGGCCGCGAAATCGCTGGCACCGGAACCGTCGCCGATGATCTGGAATCCGCTCCAGATGCGGGGCAGGTTCAGCTGCAATGCCAGCGCGACGGCGGAGAGCGTCACGATCGAGGCCGTCAGCATCAACCAACCCGCGGACCATCCGACGATTCTGCGGCCCAACAGCTTGGCCCAGTTGTACACCGATCCCGCTACCGGATACTTCGCGGCCAGTTCCATGAAGCACAGTGCCACGCAGAGCTGACCGAGGAAGACCGCCGGCCACGACCACAGATACGCCGGTCCGGCTGCGCCGAATCCGAAATAGAAGAGCTGAAACGTGCCGGTGAGAATGGAGATGTAGCTGACGCCCGCGGCGAAGCTGGCGAATTTGCCGAGACTTCGATCGAGTGACTCCTTGTAGCCGAAGTCGTCCATTCCGCTCGAACTGTCGTTCAGTAATGCCATGCGCCTGGCCTTTCCGATCTCTTCGCTATCGGGTGCCGAACCACCCCGCCGCTGTGGGTGAGGTGTTGTGCCAAATATGCTTCGCCTCTTGGTATTCGGACATTCCGGACGGTCCGAGCTCGCGGCCGTTGCCGGACTGCTTGAAGCCGCCCCATTCTGCGGCCGCGGTGTAGACGCCGAAGTCGTTGAGCACACCGTGCCATGCGAAGCCCACGAACCATTCTTTCCCCTCGGGCGGCGTCGGATGTCCGAACTCCCGCGGCGAGACCGTAATTCGTATCGTTGCCCAACAGGAGTGCTTCGGCCTCGGTGTCGAAGCGCTCCACAGTGAGTATGGGCCCGAATGTCTCCTCCTGCACGATATTCATCGACCGATCGCAGTGGTCGAAGATCGTCGGTAGAAAATAACTACCCCCGTCCAGAGCAGCATCGTCCGGTTTCGTTCCGCCGATGACCAGCGTCGCGCCCTCGTCGATCCCGCCCGCGACGAAGGCTTCGATCTTCTCTCGCTGCGCCTGCGACACCAGTGGTCCGGTCTCGCTCGCCGGGTCCATCCCCGGACCGATCACGATGGTCTCGGCGCGTTCGGCCACGGCTGCAACGAATCGGTCGGCGACCGATTCTTCGATGATGAGTCGGGTGCCGGCCGAACACACCTGACCCGAATGCAGAAAGACTCCGGTCAGGACGTTGTCGACCGAGTCGGCGAATGCCTGGTCGTCGGCCACCGCGTCGGCGAACACGATATGTGGATTCTTGCCACCGAGTTCGACGGCCACCTTGGTGACGTTCTCGGCCGCCGCGGCCAAGATGTGCCTGCCTGTCGCCAGTCCACCGGTGAACGAAATGAAGTCGACGTCGCGGTTCCTGGTGAGTGCGTCCCCCAGAACCGCACCGCTGCCCTGCAGCAGGTTGACCACACCGGCCGGCACTCCGGCTTCTTCCACCAGCTTGGTGAACGCGATGGTGCTCAGCGGAGTCACCTCGCTCGGTTTGAGCACCATCGTGCAACCGGCCGCCAAGGCGGGGGCGATCTTCCACGAGATCTGCAGCAGCGGATAGTTCCACGGTGCGATCATCACGCAGACGCCGATCGGCTCGTGGACGACGCGGCTGAGGATTTCGGGTCGGTCGACGTCGATCAGGCGATCCGCCTGCACCACTGCAAGATCGGCGTAGAACCGGAAGACCGACGTCACGTCGTCGATGTCGATTTCACTCTCGCCGAACGTCTTTCCGGTATCGAGAGTTTCGATACGCGCGAGCTCGGCTTTGTCTCTCTGGAGCAGATCCGCGATGCGGTTCAGCAGATCGCTGCGCTCGCCCACCGTCACCGACCGCCACGGCCCGTCGTCGAACGCCGCCCGCGCCGAG
>NZ_BAOX01000440.1:0-2772 GCF_000813105.1 Rhodococcus sp. BS-15
CCGATGCCCTCACCGCCCCGGCCCCGCACCACACCCGTCCGGTTCGGTTCGTCTGGGTCAGGACCCCTGCGCTCCGACGCCGGCTGCTCGAGACGATGCGAGAGCAATGGCGAGCCGATCTGGCCGGCGACGGGCTGAGCGAGGAGCGGATCGCCGCCAGACTCGGCCGCGGCGACATCTTGTTCGACGCCCCCGAAATCGTGATCCCGTTCTGCGTGCCCGACGGCGCGCACTCGTACCCCGACGAGAGGCGTCGAACCGCGGAGGACACGATGTTCACCGTCGCGGTCGGTGCCGCCGTTCAGGGGCTGCTCGTCGCCCTCGCGGTGCGCGAACTGGGCAGCTGCTGGATCGGTTCGACGATCTTCGCCGCCGATACCGTGCGCGCCGAACTCGGCCTGCGCGCAGACTGGAAAGCGATGGGAGCCATCGCAATCGGGCACCCGAGCGAAACGCTGACCCTCAGGGATCCGGTGGTTCCCGGGTCCTCGCTACTGGAGCTCTGAGTCGTGTCGGAGTCGCCACTGCCTCATTCGACTTTGCCTCATTCGACACTGCCTCATTCGAAACTGTGGCACTCGGCTGCAACGACACTCGACCGATGGGCACCGTCGGATGCGGGCGAGGAATCGCTTCGGCACACCATGCTGGCGTTTCTCGACAGCAACCCGAACGCCTGCCTGCGCGCCAACGAGGCCGGCCATTTCACCGCATCCTCGTTGGTACTCGATACGTCGGGAACCCATGTGCTGCTGACGCTTCACCCGAAGGTCGGTCGGTGGATTCAACTCGGCGGACACTGCGAACCGACGGACGACACGGTTGTCGACGCGGCGCTGCGGGAGGCCACCGAAGAATCCGGGATCGCCGAGCTGACGGTCGATCCGCTGTTGCTCTCCGCGCACACGCACCCGATCACCTGCTCGCTCGGCAAGCCGACGCGGCACCTCGACCTGAGGTTTCTGGTGCGGGCTCCGGACGGCGCGCGAGCAGTGCGCAGCGAGGAATCGACCGATCTGCGCTGGTGGCCGGTCGATGCCCTGCCCGACGACGCCGAGCGCGAGACGATCGACCACCTCGTCTCGCTCGCTGGCCGCCGCCGCTAGGAGCGGTCTCGCGTCAGACGTCGGTGGAGAAACGCACTCCACCGTCGGGCAATTTGACCCCGGGCCACACGCGCGCGCCGCGGAGCAACTCGCAGCGAGCCCCGATGTCGGCACCGTCGCCGATGACTGCGTCGCGCACCAGTGCGCGGGGTCCGATGCGGGCACCGAAGCCGAGAATGGATCGCTCGACGACGGCCCCTGCTTCGACGATCGCACCGTCGAACACGACGGCACCGTCGAGTCGGGCACCCGCTCCGATCTCGGCACCGCGTCCGACGACGGTTCCACCGATCAGCAGGGCACCCGGTGCCACGCCTGCACCCGGGTGGACCAACGATTCGCCGCGATCACCGTGCAGTGCGGGCGACGGCGCGATGCCGCGAACCAGATCGGCCGAGCCCTTGACGAAATCCTCCGGTGTTCCCATGTCTCGCCAGTACGCACTGTCGACGTGCCCGTAGACCTTCTTGTCCTCGGCGAGCAAGGCGGGGAACACCTCTCGCTCCACCGACACCGGGCGATCGGATGGAATGGACTCGATGATCTCGCGTTTGAAGACGTAGCAGCCCGCATTGATCTGATCGGTCGGCGGATCCTGAGTCTTTTCGAGAAACGCTGTCACTCGGCCGGATTCGTCCGTCGGCACGCAACCGAACGCGCGCGGGTCACCGACGCGAACCAGGTGCAACGTGACATCGGCCTCGGTGGTTCGATGCGTGTCGAGGACAGCTGTCAGATCGGTGCCGCCCAGGACGTCGCCGTTGAAGACCATGACGTTCTCGGCGCGCAGACGCGGCAACACGTTTCTGATGCCTCCGCCGGTGCCCATCGGCTCGGTCTCGAAGACGTACTCGAGTTCGATACCGAGCGAGGATCCGTCCCCGAAATGCTGCTCGAACACTTCGGCTTTGAACGAAGTACCGAGAACCACGTGCTCGATACCCGCAGCCTTGATGCGCGCCAGCAGGTGCGTGAGAAACGGCAGCCCTGCGGTGGGAAGCATCGGCTTGGGTGCCGAGAGCGTCAGCGGCCGGAGCCGAGTTCCCTTGCCGCCCACCAAGATGACTGCGTCGGTACGTGCGGCGACCGATGTGGAACTATCCGACATGTCCAGCCTCTGTTCTCTCGTCCGATTCTCGTCCGTCAACTGCACGCGCCCGAAGCGCCGAGGCCACAACGATCTTCGAGCGAAGACCGAGACCGCCGCGCAGTGCCCATCGTAAGGGAGCCTGCCACGTCCGGTCGTGCCGATCGGCCTGGAAGCGGTACGCGCTGGTGTGATGTGCGGGCAACATCACTTCCGGATGCCGTCCTGCCGCATGGCCTTTCGAGTGGGTCACCTCGACGTCGGGAACGTAGACGTTGTGCCAGCCCGCTCTGCCGAGCCGGTCGCCGAGATCCACGTCCTCCATGTACATGAAGTAGCGCGAGTCGAATCCACCGATCGAGTCGAACGCCGAACGCCGCAGCAACAGACAGGATCCCGACAGCCACCCCACCGGCCGCTCGCTGACCGTCTCGTTCTCCTGGCGATACCGCCGAGTCCACGGGTTCGTCGGCCAGAGCTTGCCCAACACCGCGTGGCCCGCACCGGACGTGAGATCGGGCACCGACCGCGCCGACGGGTACCGCGAGCCGTCGGGCTCGCGAATGAGCCGGTCCGAGA
>NZ_BAOX01000439.1:0-2819 GCF_000813105.1 Rhodococcus sp. BS-15
CCGGAAGTCGAACCGAGACTGCCGCCCCCGCCGGAATTGCCGAGGCCCCAGCCGCCGCTGGAACCGCCACCGTCGGCCACCGGATTGTGCGCTGCCGGCAGCACCGGGACCTGGGAATCGGACTGCAGCACCCCTGGTACGTAGACCGAGCGCATGATTCGACGCGCTTCTTCCTGCTGCTCCTCCCGGGCCGACACTGCCTCCTTCGCGGCAAAGGGAATGGGTAGAAGGGTATCGATCATGCTGCTTGCGGCCGGCGCAACCACCGGCGGCATCCTCGACTGCGTCTGCGTGAAGCCGGAGTGCGCCTCGAGCAACTTGTTGCTGATCAGGCTCATCGAGGTGGACAACGCGTTCGCAGACGAGACGTAGTTGCCCACACCGCCGCGGACGGAGTCGGCTGTCGGTCCCGACCAACCCGACGCCATGGCCGCCTCGATGCCGGACCGGAAGCCGTCGGATCCGGTGGCTGCGGCAGCGGACAAGTCGTTCCAGTTCTTGGAAGAGTTCTCGATGGGGCCGGTTCCCAGCGATCCGACCATGGCCACGATCTGCTCGTGCGGCATCACCTCGAACGCCTCGGTGATGACCACTTCGGTCGGCTCGAACTCGCCGCGGTAGTCGAGGGCCACGTTCGCCTTCTCGAATGCCGCTTCCAGGACGGAACCGAGAAATTCGGGGCCCATCGGCGTCACGAACGTACTGGTGACGATGTTGTCGATCGCCGCTGCGAGTTCCTCGTACGGATCCGTCATGCCCACCCCTTGCCCGACGTCTTCTCTCCCCGACGAACTGTTAGACGCGGCGCACGGCGGTTCGGTTCCGCAGCCACTCGAGAATTTCCTCGCTGGCCCGGACACCGGAGGAGTCGGTGACAGTCAGCCCCGGATGGGTGAATCCGAGCAGTTCGAGTTCGCCGTGCCGGGGTCGGACGGCCGAGTCGGCGGCGATGAGCATCTCGGCATCGAGTGCGCCGTCACCGGCGGCGAAGACTCGAGCCTCGGAGCTGAGCGTGCCGTCCTGGATCAGCCGGGTCCGCACCTCGGCCACCGCGGAGCTCTTGCACACCGCGTTCGGCATCGTGTAGATCTTCCGACCCTGCTGCGAGACGTTCCAATCCCGCGCGGCGCACCACTGCGACCACTGCGCGACGAAGTCCTCGGGCACAGCGGCCGTGTTCACCACCAGGTAGCAGAACAGGCCGTCGGCCTCGCGGTACTTGAGCACCCAGTCCTCGGAGACCCGCGATCTCAACTCTGCGCCGATGCCCGCCAGATCCAACTCGAACTCGTTGCGCCAACTCGAGTCGGGCACACCGTCGACGAGGATGTTGCCGCCGTTGCTGGTGATGGCATACCGCCAGGGTGCCCCGGGCAGCGCGATCCGCTGAAACTGTTCGATGGTCCGCGTGGTGGTCGGGACCACGAGCGTCGTCTCGCTCAACTCCCTAAGCAGCGACACCGCGCGAGAGCTCATGTAGGACAGTGGTTTTCCCTCGTACATCTCCACACACTCGAACCAATCGTCCAGGGGCACACCGAGTGCGCCCTCGGAGAAGATCATCGTACGGTCGAGATCCACCGCGACGAGAGCGTTCACGACGCGTCCCCGCTCGAGACGTTCTTGATCAGCCCCATGCACGAATAGGCGAGGTCGGGCACCACGTCCACCGGCACTCCCCTGGCCGCGGCGAGCATTCGAATGTGTTCGTGCTCGGGCGCATCGGCGTCCCGCACCAGTACCCGCCACGGCACACGACGCAGCAGCACCCGTGTGGTTTCGCCGACGCCGGGTTTGACGAAATTGACGTGCGAGATGCCGTACTCCTCACGTACCTTCTCCACCGATGCCCATCCCGTCCAGGTGGGGGTTCGGTCGGAGGCGAGCACGGCGGTCACCGAGGCGGCGACCTCGTCCCGAACGTCGTCGAAGCGCGCAGCGACGGTGTCGAGCAGGTGACGTGAGACGTCGTCGGGGGCGAGATCGGCGTAGTACTTCGCGCCGTGGAAGTCCCCGGGACGAATCAGGCTGTCGTTGAGTACGGTTCGTGAAACCAACCCCGAGACGGTCGAATTGAGGCAGGCCGACGCGATGAGGAAGTCGTCGCGGGTGCCGTAGGTGCGGGCGCAGTTGCCCGGATCGGCGAGCACGGCGAGATCGTCGTCGAACTCGGCTCCGGGAAAGTCGCGGAGTGCGGCGGTGAGTTCGCGGGCGATCGCACCCTTGCCGGTCCAGCCGTCGACGAACACCACCGAACGCGAGTCGTGATGTTCGGCGAGGTAGCGCAGTGCCACGGAGTCGATGCCGCGATCACGCACGATCGAGACAGCGTAGTGCGGAATCTCGATGCCGTGAGCGGCGAATGCCCAGCGACGCATCAGAATTCCGACGGGTGTGCCCGCCCGAGCCAATGACGCGAGTGCGATGTCGTGTCCGCGTTCGGCCAGCACCACCTCGGTGACGGTTCCGACCGCGACCGCCAGCCGTGATGCGCTCTCCTGCAGCACTTTCTCGAACAGTTCACGGTAGGCGAGATCCGGTTGGTACTCGACCGGAAGCGATTCGGCGTAATGGGCCGTACCGGCCTGAATCGCCTTCTCTCGCTCGTTGACTTCGGCTTCGAGTGAGACCGACGAGAGGTCCTCGAGCAACCAGGTGACTTCGTCCGCTGCGTACGAGCCGAATTCGGGTCCGCGGAGCGGGCGTGCGCGCCGGGAAACCTCGAGTGCCGTCGGATCGGCTCCCGTCACGACCACCAGGAGCACGTCGGTGCCCGAAGGCGGCGAGAGTCTCGCGGCGACAGCGAGGGCCGTCGGTGT
>NZ_BAOX01000438.1:0-2837 GCF_000813105.1 Rhodococcus sp. BS-15
CGGCCACGCAGGCTGCACAGGGCGCGTTCGACGCAGCGTCCAAGCTCGCCGACCAGTACGGCCTGAGCACGCAGTTCCAGCACCTCGTTGCTGCCAACGCCCCGGTGCTCGCGCCCATCGGACGCTGATCACCCGGCAGTTCGTCGAACTGCCTCTCACCTTGCCGCGGTGCCGCGCGCACGAGCCAGGTGACGAACGACGAAAGGGCCGCCTCACCATTCGGTGAGGCGGCCCTTTCGCTCGTATCAACGGGTTCGGGTCAGCAGACCTGACCCGAACCGATCAGTTGCCGGCCCCGTTGTACGTGTCGACGGCGGTCTGCAGATTCTCGAGCGCGGTGCCGAGCTCTGCGAGATCTCCGCTCTGCTGCGCAGTGCGCACGGCTTCGAGCGCGGCATTCAACCTGTGACCGCAGCGTCCCGTGTTGCCGAGCCGCCGGTGGACGGAGCCGGATTCGGGGAAGCCGGCGTTGTGGCCTCAGCGCCCGAGGTACCTCCCGATTCGGCCGATTGTGGATCCTCGGGAGCACCACCAGGAGCAGTGGCAGCCGCGCCTGTTCCCGCTCCGAACACCTGATCGAGCGCCTCGGACAACCTGGGCGCGTACCCGACGCGGACGCCACCTTCAGCCCCCGGCTCCCGGTAGCTGACCAGAACCTTCGTCAACTGCGGGAACGTCGAGGTCGAAGCATTCTTCCGAGAGGTGTACAGCGGTTCCACGTACAGGATTCCGCCGTCGGCAATCGGGAGCGTCAGCAAGTTGCCGTACTGCAGTTCGTTCGACTGCTCGAGCAGCGTTCTGTCCGATGCCACCCGCGCGTCGGAGGTCATCGAGTTCTGCGCCTGCTGCGGGCCCTGGGTCTGCGTCTGCGTCGGCAATTGCAGAACCGTGAACTTGCCGTAGTCGTCGGGATCGGACCGCACCGAGATGTACGAAGCCAGCAATTCTCGGTTGAACCCGACCATGGCGCTGGTCAGCCGGAACGACGGCTCTCCGGTCTCAGGATCGCCGACCAGGACGTAGTAGGGCGGCTGATTCAGATCACTGCCGGCACCGCTGTTGCTGGTCGGATCACTCGGTACGGACCAGAACGCGTTGTTGGTGAAGAACTCGTTGGGGTTGTCCACGTGGTACTTCGCCAGCATTTCTCGCTGAACCTTGAACAAGTCCTCCGGGTAGCGGAAGTGCGAACGGAGCTCGTCCGTGATCGCGGACTCGGGCTGGACCGAATTCGGAAACACGCCCATCCATGCTTTCAACACGGGATCGGTGTCATCGACCTGGTACAGCGTCACTGTGCCGTCGTACGCGTCGACCGTCGCCTTGACGGAATTTCGGATGTACGAGACCTCGTCGCGTGGGAGTGGCCGACCTGTCGTCGACTCCACGCTGTCCACGGTCAGACCGTCCAGCGATGCCCGCTGAGCGTACGGGTAGTCCTTCAACGTCGTGTAGCCGTCGACGATCCAGACGATTTTGCCGTCCACGACCGCCGGGTACGAATCGGTATCGGTGGTCAACCACGGCGCAACCTTCTGCACTCGATCACGAGGATCGCGATCGAACAGAATCTTCGAGTCGTCGCCGATAGCTCCGGAGAAGAGAATGTTTCGCTCTGCGTATTTCGCAGCGAACGCCAGGCGGTTGAACCAATTGCCCACCGAGACGCCACCCGAACCGGTGTATGTGTAGTTGGATTCGTCGGTGTCGTACTCGCGGTCCCCGGTACCGGTAGCGCCGACGATCGCGTAGTCCGGATCCGCTGCGGCGATGACTTCGCCGTAGTAGATACGGGGCTGATCGACCGGAATGACCTGCTGGGAATCCTGCGACGCGATGTCGCTGACCGTGTAGATCGGGTAGCCGCTGTTGCTGTTGGCACCCTCGGCGGTCGGATCCTGCACAGCTGCGTTGACCCTGTTGGCAGGAGCTGCAACGAAGCCGTTCCCGTGCGTGTAGACGGTGTGCCGGTTGATCCAGTCCGTCTGGTTCCCGGTCAGGGACTGCGGCGAGAGCTCGCGAGCAGCGACGATGTAGTCCTGCAGCTGCCCGTCGATCTCGTACCGGTCGATGTCGAGTGTGTCGGGGAAACCGAAGAAGTTCTTCAGCTGCTGCTGCTGGGTGAAGGTGCGGGACAACACGTTCGGGTCCAGCAGACGAGTGTTGGCGATGGTCGTCCTGTCCGCCTCGCTCTCGCGCGGATTCTGCGAACTCTCTCCCGAGTAGTCCTGGTACTCGACGACGTCATCGCCGATTCCGTACGCATCCCGCGTCGCGGTGATGTTCCGCTGGATGTAAGTGCTCTCTTTCTCCGCCGCGTTCGGGCGCACCGAGAACTGTTCCATCACCAGCGGCCAGACGGCTCCGATCAGGATGGACGAGAGGACCAGCAATGCCGTGGCCAAGGCCGGAATCCGGAGGTCACGGAGGAAGATCGCCGCGAAGAAGGCGATCGCACAGATCACGGCGATCGCGAGCAGAATCAGTTTGGCCGGCAACACCGCGTTGATGTCGGTGAAGCTGGCGCCGCTGAACGTGGGTTCCTTGCGACTGCTCGACAGCAGCGTGTACCTGTCCAACCAATATGCGACGGCCTTGAGCAGAACGAAGCTGCCCGCGATCACCGCCAGTTGAATACGCGCAGCACGAGTGAGTGCACCCTCGCGTCCGGCCAGGCGAATACCACCGAACACGTACTGCGTCAGCAGGTTCGCAAGGAAGGCCAATACGACGGCCACGAACAGCCAGTTGAGGACGAACCGGTAGAACGGGAGGTCGAACGAGTAGAACCCGACGTCGAGGCCGAACTGCGGATCGGTGGTCCCGAAGTCTCCCCC
>NZ_BAOX01000437.1:0-2838 GCF_000813105.1 Rhodococcus sp. BS-15
TGTCGGTACGGGTCGACGGTGGCCGGTGGTATGAACCACGGGTGGTTGTCGGTGCCGATGAACACTTCCCAGTCGGAGTGGTGCATAAGTCGGTGGTGGAATCGGCAGAGTAGGACGAGGTTGTTCATGTCGGTGGGGCCGCCGTCTGCCCAGTGCCAGATGTGGTGCGCCTCGGTCCAGGATGCGGGTTTGCCACAGCCGGGGAATGCGCAGGTGTGATCTCTCGCGATGAGGGCTTTGCGTTGTTTGGCGGTGACGGTGCGGGCGGTGCGGGCGAGATTGATCGGGGATCCGTTCTCGTCCATGACGATGGCGGTGAGAATGCAGTCGCAGGCCAACTGCCGGGAGGTGTTGCGGGAGAGTGGTCCCATCCACGGCAGCCAGCCGACCGTGGTGCCGTCGCCTAACAAGTCTCGATACGCGCCGCGATCGGCGGCAGTGGCTGGTTCCGGCTCGGTTGCTGAGTCAGGGGTGATGGGGTGTCCGGTGTTGATGTCGACCGGATCGACTGTGTCGGTGTCGGATTCGGTTGTGCTGCGAGTGTTCTCGTCGTCTGCGATGTCGTCGGCGTCGGCACTGTCGCGGAGGTCGGTGAGATCGCGCAGGGTGATGTGCAGGTTGAGGTGTGGCCTCTCACCGCCTTCGGTGGGGCGATTGCTCGAGGCGAGGTACTGGTCGAGGATGTGTCCGAATGCGTCGGCGCGACGTTTGGCGGGGCTGCGGTCGTCGTCGGTGCCGTCTGCGGCGGGGCGGGGTTCGGTCAACGGCGAGAGTGCGGTGAGGAGCTTTTCTCCGGTGATCGCATCGAAGTCTCCCTTGAGTACCAGTCGCCCGTTCAGGGTTTTCGAGGCGAAGAATTCGTTGCGGTCGGTGTCCTCGGCGGGTGGTTTCTTGTTGCCGAAGCTGTCTTCGAGTCTGGTGATCGCTGCACGAATCCGGCCGGTGCGCGCTTCGGGCCCGGTGGCGGCGGCGATCAGAGCTTTACGCGCGACATCGTGCCCCTCATCCGGCAGGTTCTCCGGGGGTGTTTCGGCGAAAGTGAGAATCAGCGCGGCGTGATCGACGGACATGACGCCGGTGTTCAGGGCGTCGGCGATGTCGGGAAACGCAGCCATGCCGCGGGCCAGGGCCACGATCTTGTTCGCTTTGGAGGGCGAGAGCAGGGTGGTGGAGGTCAGCCATCCGGCGGGTCCGGGAAAGCCGAGTTTCTCCCGCGAGACGCGAGCGTCGATCTCGGCGACGAGAGCGATCCGCCGGGCTTCCAACAGCTGGATCTGGTGGGAGACCGCAGCGGCGTCGGCGAGGAGTTCGCTCTCGCTCAGTTGCCAGATCGCTGCGGTCATGGAAGCAAGTGTATCGAACATGCGTTCGACTGGCAACCTTAGTGCAATCGAAAACTATTGCCCTGCTTAACTATTCGCTATTCAGAACCTGTCGGTGGGGTGTGGTATCGGAGACGGAACCGGATACGAGAGTTCCCTGGTGATAGAGGATTTTCCAATCACCCTCGCGTCGCTGCCACAACGTCGTCCTGCGGGTGAGTCTGTCGTGCTGCTCGAGCAAGTAGGTCAGCAAATAAGTGTTCGATGCGATCTCGCGGAGCTCGAATGCACTGGTCGTCCAGTCGGAGTCGTGTCGCCCGGTGGGGTCCGACGCATATCGCTGCCCGAGAACAGCCCAGACGTGTTCGCGGCTGTAGCGACGACCGGAGGCACCGGTCTCCCAGAAGTTCACATCCGTGAGCCGATCGAAGTCCTCGCGCGTGGTGCCGAACTCGCGGCGGTGGAAGATCGGTTCACGTCGTTCGAGCTCAGCCAGTACCAGTTCAAGGGTTGCGTCACAGTCGGGCTCGCTCTCGGTATCGGTCACGGCGTCGAGTATCCACAACCGATGCCACGAGATCATCCCGCCGTCAGCCGATCGTCCCCAGTGACGCGAGGGTTTTCACCACAGCCCGTGCGGCTTCTGCACCTTTGGTTTCGAGGTGGGCGGTGAAGAAGGCGTTGTGGTCGGAGTGTTCGTGGAAGTGATGGGGAGTGAGCACCACCGAGAACACCGGCACATCGGTGTCCAGTTGCACCCGCATGAGGCCGTCGATGACCGCCGTTTCTACGAAGTCGTGTCGATAGATTCCTCCGTCGACGACCAGCGCGGCGGCGACGATCGCCGAGTACTTCCCGGTCTTCGCCAACCGCTGGGCGTGCAGCGGGATCTCGAATGCCCCCGGCACCTCGAAGACGTCGATACGAGTATCGCCCTGGCCCAGCCGCTCGAGTTCGGCGGCGAATCCCACTCGTGCGCGATCGACGATGTCCAGGTGCCAGCTGGCGTGGACGAAGGCAATGGATCCGGCTAGTGGAGTGGTCATGGATGCGATGCTAGCGGTAACGCTCGTCGAGCAAGTCGAGTGTCGCGCCATCGAATTCGCCGCCGAAATACTTCTGCAACACTTCACCGAAAACGGACTGGCCCTTGGTAGCTTCGGCGAAAAGCGTCATGGACGAATGCAGTTTCAGATTGTCGGGGTAACCGAAGATCTCGTCTACCGTTCGACCCTCGATTCCGACGGTCAGCCGGGCCGCCTTCTTCAGACGCGGACCCAGCACCTCGTGGGACAGATACAGTTCCGCCTCCGTCAGGTCGGCGATGCCGAAGTGCTGAGCAGTCGCACTCCGTCCCAACCCCGCCAACTGCGGGAACACGAACCACATCCAGTGGGTGTGCTTCCTCCCTGCCTTCAACTCCTGCGTCACTGCACTCCACACGGGATCCTGGGCGTCGACGAAGCGTTGCAGGTCGTATTCGGTCATGCCACTCAACCTAATGGGACTTGATCGG
>NZ_BAOX01000436.1:0-2857 GCF_000813105.1 Rhodococcus sp. BS-15
TGATGCCGACACCGTCGACGAACCACCCGCCCGGACTCCTGGCGTATCCCCCCCCACGTGTGTCCCGACGAGCACCTCGGCATCGATCGCAGCGACGAGTGCATCCAGCAACACCGCATAACCGTCGCGCAGCCCGCCGAACACCGGTCCCGGCGACGGGGGTGGGCAGTGCAGCCCGCACGGCCTCGGTCAAGTTCGCCGCTCCGGCGTCCAACGCGGCAGCCAACGTGGGCAGTGCCGCGCGGACGCCGATCGAACTCGACGAACCGGAGTACACGCCGCCGAGCAACGGATCGACCGAACGGCGCACCACCTGGGAGCCGAACCTGGAGCCCACGAGATCGGCCACACTCACGTCCGAACCCGCCGTCCATGCGAAGGGCCGCGCGGTCTCGGTCTCGATGAGGTGCAGGTCTTCGGGGTCCACCAGATCCCGGACCGAATCGGCGGACGACGGGATGCCCATCAGAGTGCCGAGCGGGAGCGCGTGCGTTCGACCGCCGGAGAATACGAGCGGACGCACCGGTGCCGGATACACCAGTTGATCCGACAGACCGAGCTCGGCGAGCAGTGCCGGTACTTCCGGGCGACGACCGATGAATGCCTCGGCACCGACGTCCAGCGACTCGGTACCGACCTCACTGGTGCGCAGAGTGCCGCCGATGCGGGACGAGGCCTCGACCAGAGTGATCTCGGCATTCGGGCCGCAGGACTGCCGAAGGCGATACGCCGCGACGAGGCCGGAGATTCCACCGCCGACCACGGCATATCGCCGCACCGTCACAACGAATGCACCAGCGACACCACTCGCGTCAGAATCTCGGGATCGGTATCGGGAAGCACTCCGTGTCCGAGGTTGAACACATGTCCGCGCGCACCGGCCGCCACAGCGCGGTCTGCCTCGGCGGCGATGCGTCGGACTTCGGTCTCCACGGCATCCCAGCCCGCGAACAGCACCGCTGGATCGAGATTGCCCTGCAGAGCCTTGCCGTTGCCGACACGATGCACGGCGTCGTCGAGTGGGATCCGCCAGTCGACGCCGACCACATCGGCACCGGCCTCACCCATCGCCCCGAGCAACTCTCCGGTTCCGACGCCGAAGTGGATCTTCGGCACTCCGGCCGAGGACACTGCCTCGAACACTCGCTGCGAGTGCGGCAAGACGTACTCGCGGTAGTCGGCGAGGGACAACGCACCCGCCCAGGAGTCGAAAACCTGCACTGCGTCGACGCCTGCGGCCAGCTGAGCCTGCAGGAAGGTGATGGTCGTGGTGGCCAGTGCGTCGAGCAGGGCGTGCCAGGTGGCCGGATCGGACCGCATGAGTGCCTTGGTCTTCTCGTGATTGCGACTCGGGCCGCCCTCGACCAGGTACGACGCGAGGGTGAACGGAGCGCCTGCGAAACCGATGAGCGGCGTACCACCGAGTTGTCGGGTGAGGATCCGCACCGCATCGGCCACCGGCTCCACCTGATCGGAAGTCAGGACGGGAAGTGCGGCTACGTCGCAGCCGACCGCACCGGCTGCGCGACGACCGGTCCGGTACCTGCGACGATGTCGAGGTCTATGCCGGCGGCCTTGAGCGGGACGACGATGTCCGAGAACAGGATTGCCGCGTCGACGTCGTGCCGACGCACTGGCTGCAGCGTGATCTCGGCGACGAGATCGGGCCGGAAGCACGAGTCCAACATGCCGATGCCGGCGCGAATCTTGCGGTACTCGGGCAGCGATCTGCCGGCCTGCCGCATGAACCACACCGGCCGACGCGAGGGAGCCCGACCTGCGATCGCGGCCAGGAACGGCGCGTCCGGGAGTTCTCGACGGGCGGGGGCTGCGGTGTGCGGTTCGGCGTTCATCGTCTTCCATGTTCCACGCGTCGGGAAAGCTCCTGCCACCAAGGGCGACACACCCACTTCGGTTCCATCACGCTCGGCGCGCCTCCGCCTCGGTTCGACGTGACGCGTCTAACGTCCGATCACGTGACCGACTCCGAATCCTCCGCCGAACCTGCGCCTTTTCGCGCCGCCATCGACGCGATGCATCGGGCCCAGGTACACCCGGCGATCGAAATCGGTCCGATCCGGCCACCGCAGCGCCTCGCCCCGTACAGCTACGCCATCGGAGCCGAGGTCAAGCATCCGGACTCCGAGCACGTCGACGAACAGAGTGACGGTGACGCGTTCGGCCGCCTGATCCTGCTGTACGACCCCGACGGCGCAGAAGCGTGGAACGGCACCCTTCGGCTGGTCGCGTACATACAAGCGGACGTCGACGAATCGCTCGCCGACGATCCTCTGCTCCCCGAGGTCGGCTGGAGTTGGCTGGTGGACGCATTGGAGTCGCGCGCCGAACCACTCAATGCACTCGGCGGAACGGTCACCTCGACCAGCTCGGTGCGCTACGGCGACATCGCCGGACCACCCAAGGCGCATCAGCTCGAGCTGCGCGCGTCCTGGACAGCGACGTCCGAGGACCTCTCGACGCACGTCGAGGCGTTCTGCGAGGTGCTCGCCTACGCGGCCGGTTTGCCGCCTGCGGGCATCACCACCCTCGGCCAGCGCAGTTCCAGCCGCACATAGTGGGCGGTCCTTCCGCCCGAAGGCTTAGAGTCACTTCTCATGTCAGCCGAGAGTTCTCCCGAGACCACGCCGGACGACGAGGCGAGCGAGCCTGTCGCCGTTCCGCTACTGGCCCCGGCTGACGGCGTACCCGACGTGGTCGACACGCCGGACGCCGTGCGCGCGGCTGCCGCCCTTCTCGCATCGGGTCACGGCCCCCTCGCCGTCGACGCCGAACGCGCCTCCGGATTCCGCTACTCCCAGCGCGCCTACCTGCTGCAGTTTCGTCGCCGCGGCGCAGG
>NZ_BAOX01000435.1:0-2858 GCF_000813105.1 Rhodococcus sp. BS-15
CGCACTTCGTCGTGACCCCCCGGGCTGCGTCCCGACGTTGCCGCGATCGTCACCGAGGCCGGGATCCCGCTGATGATGGGCGCGCTCACCCCGTCGGAGGTGATGATCGCCTCGATCTCGGAGCGGATGCCGTGAAGATATTTCCGGCTCGGACCGTCGGGCCCGCGTATTTCAAGGATCTGCTCGGCCCATTCCCCGACGCACGACTCGTTCCTTCCGGCGGAGTCAACGCGGGCAACGCTGCTCAGTTCCTGGCATCCGGTGCCGTCGCAGTGACTGCAGGCACCGATGTGGTCCCGCCGGCGTCGGTCGCGGCCGCCCAGTGGGACGACATCACCGTGCGAGCGCAGACGTTCGTGGCGGCTATCAGTGCAGACATCAAGGAAGGCTCGTCATGAACTCTGTCGTCGATTGGCTCAGGACCTCCACGCCAGGTCTACTCGTGTTGTGCGGCATTGCAATTGCCGTGCTGCTCGTCGTCATCATCAAGGTCAAGCTCGAACCGTTCATCGCGCTTCTCATCGTCGGTCTCGGCTTGGCCCTGGCTGCCGGTTTACCCGTCAACGAGATAGTCGGCACCGCGATCAAGAGCAACGAGTCGCTTCTCGAAACCGGGTTCGGCGGCATACTCGGGCATATCGCAGTCATCATCGGACTGGGAACGGTCCTGGGCGCGATTCTCGAAAAGTCCGGTGGCGCACAGGCACTGACTGCCAAGCTGCTGGGGGTCTTCGGAGAACGCGGAGCGCCCATCGCAATGGGACTGCTCGGGCTGATCTTCGGCATCCCGGTGTTCTTCGACATCGGCATCTTCGTCTTGGCACCGCTGGTGTACGTGGCGGCGCGTCAAGGCGGAAAGTCGTTGGTGCTCTATGCGCTGCCGATGCTGGCAGGGTTGTCCATGACGCATGCTTTCTTGCCGCCACATCCAGGTCCGGTTGCCCTCGGCGGGTTGCTCGAAGTGAACCTGGCTGGCTCATCCTGTTCGGATTCATCTGCGGAATACCAGGATTCATCGCCGCCGGCCTGGTGTGGGGTAACTGGATCGGAAAACGCATCATCGTCGACGTCCCCGAGGACTTCATCAACGACGGAAACGACGCGAGCACCACCGAGGGTGGAGGCGCAGGCACGATCGCGACCAAGCGCCCGGTCGTCACGACGCCGCCGTCGGTGGGCACCATCGGAGCGATCATTGCCGTTCCACTGGTCCTGATCCTCGGTGCCACGTTCGGCAGCATTCTGCTCGATCCCGGCAACCTCCTCGAAGTGCTCACGTTCTTCGGCACACCGGCCGTCGCACTACTCATCGCAGTACTCATCGCGTTCTACGTGTTGGGAATCCGCCGCGGATCGACGGTCCAGGAATTGAGCAAACTGACCGGTGAATCTCTGCGTCCGGTGGGTATGCTGCTACTCGTCGTCGGCGCAGGCGCGTTCTTCGGAAAGGTCATCTCGGCCACGGGCATCGGCACCGCGTTGGCCGACACCATGGCGGCCGCGGGCCTACCGATCATCGTCTTGGCTACATCATCAGCTGCGCACTGCGAGTGGCGCAGGGCTCGGCCACCGTGGCCATCGTGACGACCGGCGGAATCGTCGGACCCCTGGTTGCAGCTCAGGACTACTCGGCTCCGGCCGTCGCCCTCATCGCCATGTCCATCGCGGCGGGCTCGATCATCGCCAGCCACGTCAACGACGGCGGATTCTGGATCATCGCGAAGTTCTTCAACCTCACCGTCAAGCAGACACTGCAAACGTGGACGGTCCTCGAGACGATTCTGTCCGTGGTCAGCTTCGCCGTCGCGGGAATTCTGTTCGCAATCATCGCCTAGAGCCAGTGGCGCGATTCAGTGCCCTGGACGGCACTCAGTCGCGCCACTGTGTCCGCACTTGATCACCTACGAAGTGCGTGTTTTCGGCAGACATCTCCCGGCTCCCCGACCGCCCGACGAGGTCATCGATCCGATCGTCCAAGCTGTGCGCGCGGGCCATCGCGTCGGATGTGCGTGCCTCGGTCTCCGAGGACTCGACCACATTCGCGAGTCGAACCAGCGCAGCCACCCGTCCGGTCAACTGCTTCCACACCACTTCCAATGCGCCACGGCGGGATTCGACCTGCGCTGCGGTCTCCTCGTCGACCATCGTTTCACCGATCCGATTCAGCTCGGTCGCTACCGCACGCAGCGAGGTGGCATCGACCGAGATCTCGGTGAGTTCGACGAACAGGTCCAGCTGATTACGTTGGATCTCGAAGTACGTCGACTGCCATGCAGGCGAACGACGCACCCGATCGAACGACATGCCGGCGAGGAACAGCAGGGTGTCGTAGCGGTCGACGAAGCGGTCGTCCTTTCGGTCCACGAATTGATCGACCATTCCTGTCGCCCAGTCGACTCTGTCGCTCACCGGGGTTTTGCGCGCCAGCGTGCTCACCCGATCCGTGGCCGCATCCACCAGCGACAGGCCACGCTCGGCGATCGGGCCGAACTTCTGTGGCGCGGGCGTTCTCGTCAACGCATCGAAGACCGCGTCCCGCTGGTCCAGGTCGAGATGCACACCTTCCCGGCGCTCTTTGCGCGCCGCACGCACTCCGGTGGCGTAGTGACGATTGGACATCACCACGGCGGTGCGGTGGTGATTGACGCGTTTGGTCAACTCGGCAGCTCGGAGTCTGTACACGAGAGCCGACCCGGGCTTGCTCGTCGTGTCCTTGGCGAGCCAGCGATCGCGCTCGTCCACCAGATTGCGCAATGCGCCGAATCCACCGATCGACGGCAGCGAGCGTCCGGCACGCCATCGGGCGACGAGGACGGCTCGGGTGGCCTCGTCCACCCGCCCGGCCGCGATGGCGACGG
>NZ_BAOX01000434.1:0-2869 GCF_000813105.1 Rhodococcus sp. BS-15
TCAATCTCGGGCTTCTACGACGAGGAGCTCTCGCACTTGCTCCGCCTGGACCGACTGTCCGTTCCGCTACTGGCCTTCGCGCTCGGCGGACTCGGTGAGGACGGCAAGCAACGGTAGCCGCGGCACCCCGAGCCACAGGGCTACCGCCCCCGCAAGAGCGAGCGCGCCCGCTCCGAGCACGACGGCCGCGGTCACGCCGAACATACCGGCAACGGCCCCGCCTGCCGCAGCGCCGAAGGGAGTTCCACCCATCGCGATCATCCGTGCCGTGGTGTTCACCCGGGACTGCAGGTGGTCGGGCGTGACGGACTGACGAACCACGATGCCGTTGACGACGATCATCGTGTTGGCGGCCTGATAGACGATCAGAACCAGCAGAGATACAGCGAGTACTCCCGTGACGGACCACGCCAGCATCGACAGGAAGGCCACCACCAAGCCGAGGCACGTGATCACGCCGGTCCCGACCACCCGTTGGATGCGCGCACTGACCAGACTGACCAGGAATGCCCCGAGAGCCGTTGCTGCATAGAGTGATCCGATTCTCCCATCCTCGGCGGCCAGACCGAGCTGCCGGACGCCGACGACCACCATCAGTCCCACCACCACACCGTTGGCGATGCTCACCCCGACGCCGACCGCGGTCAGTGCCCGCACCACGCGGTGACGCCGAATGAATGACACCCCTTCTACGATCGACCTGCCCAGACCGGAACCGCCCGGAGCCGACGCGGCGCTCACGGGTAGCGCGGTCGTCGAGGTGACCACCGTCGCGACGAGAAAACACAGTGCATCGATCGCGATGGCACCCGGCGGACCCAGAGTCGTCGCGGCAACGCCACCGAGCAACGGGCCCGCGATCCCGATGACCGTGCCCACGCTGACGAGTGTGCCTGTCGCGTCGGCGATTCGATGGCGTCCCACCAAGGCCGGTACGACGCCGAAGGACGCGGCATCGAAGAACACGAACAGCGTCGAAACGACGAACGCGATGATCATCAGGTGTGCAACGGTCACCGACGCGATCAGGTGGGCCGCCGGGATGGAAGCCAGAGCGAGAGCACTGCCGAGTTGAGTGGCGAGCAGGACTGCGCGACGGTCGTACCTGTCGGCCAGCGCACCTGCGATCAGTCCGAACATCAAGTACGGCAACGACTCCACCGCGAAAGCGACGCCGGACAGCAACGGCGAGCCGCTCAACTGATAGACGAGCATCGGCACGGCCACCGTGGACATCGCGTTACCGATCCAGGCGACCGCACGCGCCAGAACGAAGCGTCGAAAGGCGGTCACAGGCTCGGGGGCGGAGCGAGCAGCAGCGTGTTCGGATCGGTCGGGTCGCAATCGGGTGCGTGCTGTCGAGCGATGTCGCGCCACCGAGGTAGCCCGAAGTAGGGAAATGCGGCCGGGGCGTTGGGAATCAAGCCGGAGGCACAGACCCGGGCCACCCGCAGTGGCGTCGACGCCACGTCCGAGGTGGTGATGTCGCAGACGACCACCTCGTGGCCCGCTACAGCGAGCGCGCTCCGCATACCGTCGGCGGCACCGTGGGGAAGCTCGTCGATCGATATCGTCTCCGCCGGATTCGTGAAGCGGGGAAGATATGCGGCCTGAGTACGGGGATCGAGCCACACCTGGCTTGTGCACCCAGGTCGCGGATGTGTTCACTGCGCGCTCCGGCGGCATCGAGGTAGCTGCGATCGGCGCGGTGGTCCAGGTAGAGACCCGGCGACAGCACCCCGGCGCGCATCGATCCGAACACCCAGCCGTCTGCTTCGACCAGTCCTCGGGTGAAGACCCAACTGTGGATCGCTTCGAGAACGGCCTTGCGTGCCGTGTCGACCGGGTCCAGCTTCGCCGAGAAGCCGCCTGCGACGATCCCGAGTTCGAGATCGTGAACAACGGCCGCTACCACCGGAACTCCGAAGTACGACGGCAGCTCGAGGAGATGACACCGCAGTCGTGAGTCGCCGAGGTCTGCCGCGAGTCCGGGCACCGATGCCGGATCTATCCCCCGCGCAGGCAGGTTCAAGTGCCACCACAGCGACAGCGAATCTCGCTCCACGAGCTCGAGCAGTCCACGTGTGGCCGCGTCGTCGAGCCCCTGTCCGGTGGCGATGCCTGCGTAGTTCAGATGATGAATCCGCGGGTCCTTCCTGCGAGATCCGCCGCGCCAGTTGAGGTACACGTACGAGGCCGGAATCGCGACAAGAGCCCCGTCGTCCGATACCCCGTCGACCCAGGCGACTCGCGAGTTCTCGGTGAAACGTTCGAAAGGGAAGCCTTCCGAGTTCAGCTGCCAGGGCGCGAAGAACTCGAATGTCTGTTTCCCCCAATGGCGGACACCCTCGGCGCGCAGTTCTGCGGGCGTTGCGTAGCGCAGCGTGTTCGGTACGTAGTTTCCGCAGTACCGTTCCACTGCCTCGCCGATCGCCGCAATCCTGGCCCCTGCGGGATCCGCGAAGGTGGTACCGAGCGACACCAGGTCGCACGGCCACTGTCCGAGCGCACGGGTATCGGCGATCTCCGCCGTCAGTCCGACGTACCGTTCCGGCATCCCGTCGAGCCTCTCGACCGGATGCAGCGCACGGATCAATCCGGTGAAGGGGTCGACCAGATCGTCTGCGCTGAAGGAGACCTCGCTCATACGGGCATCTCCAACTCGATGCCGCGCACGATGCGTCGCATCGGCACCGTGCGGGTTCCGTACAGATGGTCTTCGTCGGTGTGCAGATCGCGGGCATATCGTGGGAAGGCGTGGGCCGAGATCATCAGTGTCAGTTCCTCTCCCTCGTGAATGTGTGTGGACAACGGCGCGAGGTGCACGACGGAGTCGAGGGACATGCCGTGGGTCAGTTGCTCCACCCCG
>NZ_BAOX01000433.1:0-2875 GCF_000813105.1 Rhodococcus sp. BS-15
CGCGCCGTCGGCGGCAGCGGCGCACTGACCGAGGCGATGATCGCTCGGCTGCAGCGCGACGGTGCCGAACTGACGCTCGGCGACGCCGTGACCTCGCTCGTACGCCGCTCGCACGGCTGGACCACCAGGACCGCGTCGGGACGGGAGATCGACAGCCGCATCGTCGTGGCCGGTTGCCACATCGTGACCACACTCGACCTTCTCGAAGCCGGCGGACACGACTCGGCGCAGATCGCGCGGTGGCGCAGCACGATACGCGTCGGGCCAGGAATAGGTACCGCGGTCAGACTGGCCACCGACGCCCTACCGATGTACCCGAGCGCCGACCGGATCGAGGACGGCACCCATGGTCTGGCGCTGCTGGTACGCGACCGCAGCCAGTTGCGGTTGGCGCACGGGCACGCGCTGGCCGGCGACCTGCCGCCCACCCCGGCTGTGCTGGGGATGTCCTTCAGCGCACTCGATCCCACCATCGCGCCGCCGGGACAGCACCAGATCTCACTGTGGTCGCAGTGGCATCCCCACACCCTCGCCGACGGCAGACAGTGGCGATCGAACGTACCGGGCGAGCGCTCGTTGGCCGAGTTCGAGGCGGATCGGATCGTCGCCGAACTGGACCGGTACGCACCCGGTTTCGCGGCATCGGTGTTGGATCGGTTCGTTCAATCGCCGCCGGACATCGAGCGTGAGCTCGGTCTGATCGGAGGCAACATCATGCACTTGGACATGTCGTTGGACCAGATGATGATGTGGCGGCCGCATCCTCAACTGGCCGGGCATCGGGTCCCCGGTGCCGACCGGCTCTATCTCACCGGCGCATCGACCCACCCCGGCGGAGGAGTCACTGCGGCCAGTGGTCGGTCGGCGGCGCGAATTGCGATCGCCGACGCCCGCGCAGCCCGTCGTCGCACGTTCTTCGGAAGGAAACGGGAATGAAGGTCGTTCCGATCGTCGTCGCGGCCGCTGCTGTCGGCTGCCAGATCGTCTACCCACTGGTGTCGGGGTCGACGAGGGACGCAGTGACGGTGGCGGTGGTGGCGCTGCTCGCGCTCGCGTCGATCCTGCACGCGGCGCTGAACCGCGGCGTCGTGTGGGCCACCATTCTGGTCGTCGTGACCGCCGGAACCGGGTTCGCATCCGAACTCGTCGGCACGGCCACCGGCATCCCGTTCGGCGAGTACTTCTACGCGCAGAATCGCTTGGGCCCGAGCCTGTTCGAGGTGCCCGTCGTGGTTCCCCTGGCGTGGACGGCGGGGTTCTACCCGATCTGGTGCGCAGTGACCTTCGTCGTCGGACGTCTCGACACGACGCAGGCGCGCGCCACCGCACTCCGAATCGCGGCGGTGGCAGTGGGGATGGTCGGCTGGGACCTCTACCTCGATCCACAGATGGTCACCGACGGACAGTGGACCTGGACCGCCGGTTCCGTCGGGCTACCAGGAGTGCCGTCGATTCCGTTGACCAACTACCTCGGCTGGCTGGTGGTGGCCACGCTGATGGCTGCGGTGATGGAATCGCTCGACCGCGCCGTCGGTCGCCCACGGCCATCCGACGACGCGGTGCCCATCGGGTTGTTCCTGTGGACGTGGCTCGGGTCGGCGCTCGCGCACGCGGTATTCCTCGACGGTCCTGAGCTTCGCTACTCGGCGGTGTACGGGTTCGTCGTCATGGGCGTCGTCGGCATACCCCTGTTGTGGAATGCCCGCCTGTGGTGGAATGCCCGACGCGCCTCGCTGACAACCCCTGCCGACTGACAGCACCTCGATGCCCTGGCACGATGTCGCTGTGCAGTCGACATCGCGAACATCTCATCGAACCCACCGCCGCCGTGTTCTCTCGGTGGTCGCACTGGCGCTGCTGGTCGCGCCGTTGCTGGCCGGTTGCCTGCGCGTGCAGGTCACGATGGGCGTGTCGGCGAACGACCGTGTCGCAGGTCAGATCGTGGCAGCCAATGTGCCGACTTCGGACTCCGACACCGGCCCGGAACTGGTGGTTCCCTCCTCGATCGAGGACAAGGTTCGCGTCGAGCCGTACAACCAGGACGGATACGTCGGGTCGCAGGCGATCTTCGACGATCTCTCGTTCGGCGACGTGCAGACCCTCGGCTCGATCTTCCAGAACGCGGCCGGATCGTTCCAGCTGACGCTGCAGCGCTCGGGTGACACCGTCACTCTGGCAGGCAACGCCGATCTGTCCTCCGTTCCGGTTCAAGGCTCGGACGTACAGTTCACCATCGCGTTCCCGGCCCGCATCGGCACCACCAACGGCACTCGCGAGAGCGACAACTCGATCTCGTGGAAGTTGCCGGCAGGCGAGGTCACCTCGATGCGCGCCGAGGTCAACTATCCCGATCCCAACACCCGAAGCTTCGCCGGCTGGGCCGGCATCGTGGGCGGCGTGACGGTCGGCGTCGCCGCCATCGTCGGGGCCATGGCCTGGGTGTCGCGCAACCCACCGCTGCGGAGCCGCGGGTCACGCGGAACCGAGTCCGGAAGCTCCAGCGACAGAACGTCTGTGTGAGAGACCGCCTGCTCGCGCGAATGACGGAGACCGCAACCGTCCTCGCGACGGCGTCGGCCGCGGTATCGGTGTTCAACTCTCGGTTCATGCCGAGCCTGCGATCCCCGGAGCAGGACGTCACCGAGCGCGTCGTCGTCTGCATTCCCGCCCGCAACGAGGTCGCGACGCTTCCTGCTCTGATCGGCGATCTCGCGCGGCAACGATCGTGCACAGATCTGCGAGTCATCGTCCTCGACGACGACTCGACCGACGGAACGGCGTCCGCTGCCCGCGCGGCTGCGAACGGTGATCCGAGGATTCGCGTCGTGACCTCCGGTGCCGCTCCCCCCGGCCGGCTGGACCGGCAAGGCCGCCT
>NZ_BAOX01000432.1:0-2880 GCF_000813105.1 Rhodococcus sp. BS-15
CGCAGCTCCGGCCGCGACTGCCCGTTCCCAGGGCGCGGACCGCGGTGGCGTCGTGCGTCGGAACACCTG
Organism: Rhodococcus sp. BS-15; assembly: GCF_000813105.1. Taxonomy (NCBI): domain Bacteria; kingdom Bacillati; phylum Actinomycetota; class Actinomycetes; order Mycobacteriales; family Nocardiaceae; genus Rhodococcus; species Rhodococcus sp. BS-15. The sequence goes on from NZ_BAOX01000432.1 coordinate 70, forward strand.
CGATGCGGGCAGGCGTGACCGCGGCAGGTCGCCGTCGTACGGGACGTTCCCTGTCATGGTCTCTCGTACCCTTCGTCGGCCGGGTCGGGTTGACCTCTGAATCGGTGCCAGAGGCGTCGACCTGCAAGTAACAGTAGGAGAGCACCGGCGCAGGCGGTAATTATCGCCAGCGCCTGGCCGTATGCGTTCGATCGAACGGACACCGTCGACACTTCACCGAGCCGGGAGCCGTCGAGCGTCGTGACGGAGAAGTCGACGGACAGATTGCGCGTGTCGTCCACCTCGGCGGGGACGGTGATGGTCCGTGATCCACGGGCCGGAAGTTGGGTGACGCCGACGTCGCTGATCGTCATCTCCGGCGGCGCGTCGACCCGGAGCAGCACGTTCACCGGGACGGGAAGGTCGTTGCGGGCGACGAGCAGCAGCGGGCTCTGCTCCGAAGCGAGGGTGTAGACGCCGCCCGGGGCCAGCACGGTCACCGATCCGTAGATGGTGTCCAGTCCGGTGCGGATGGCATCGAGTCGGTCGCGTGCCATGGTGCCGGTCTCTTCACTGGCGGCGCTCGCGCGACCCGCCGTCGACAGCGCCCGGAGCATGTCCTCACGCAGCGGGGCGGTGTACAGGCGCGGGGTCAGCTCGGATTGCGGATCCTCGACGAGCGATTGCATCAGGGTGTCGACCCGGGCGCTCTGCGATCGCACCAGGTCGATGGTGCCGGTATCGAGTTCGGTGGCTGCGTCGATGCTGGTCACCGGGGTGCCCGAGGTGGGTTCGGCAAGCAACTCGGACAGTGGCCGCGGCGTCGCCAGGCCGGAACGCAGCAGCGAGGACACCGTCGACAGAATCGCCGACGGTTCGTCTCCGCCCGCGGTCCAGTACTGCGGGGGCGGCGACGGTGACGGTGCGCCCGGGCCGATCGGTGCCGACGAGCGCATGGAAGTTCACAGCCCCCCAGCGCGTCCTGCAGTCGTGCGGTACGCGAGTCGGTGGCGAGGTCGAAGCGCTGCTCGGAGGGGGTGAGCGCAGGGGTGGACGGGCCGTCTCCGACGCCGGCCAGTGCCGCTGCGGTGGCGGCGTCGTAGTGGGTGGCTGCCAGTGTCTCGGTCTGCTGCGTTTCGGACGGCTGGGTTTCCGACGGCTGGGTTTCGGACGAGACCAGCAACGAGGTCGGAGCCGAGGTCGGCGGGCTGATGCTGTTGTCGGCGACCAGCACGGTGCCGGTGCCCGCCGATCGCAGGGCGTCGGCGGTGTCCGCGTCCACCCCACCCGTGGTGCTCCAGGTGAAGCCACGCGTCGAGGTGATGCCGAGGATGCCGTCGACGATGTCTGCCGGGGCGCTGACGGCACTACTGAGCAACGTGGGATTGCCGATGTCGGCCACTGCCCCCAGATCGGTCTGGGCGAACGGCATCGCCGTCACGCAGGTGCTCGACGCGATCGTTTCGAGTCGGGACAGCCACTGGGATGCGGCTTCGCTTCCGGTGCCCTCGCGGGTGGCGCCCGCGGGATCGGCCGGGTTGTCGACGACGAGGTAGCCGCGGGTCATGTTCGAGACGGTGACGAGCAGGTCGGGGTCCAGGCCGATACACAGGCTCGACGCGAGTCTGCCGTCGGGATCCAGGCCGGGTTGCGTCGCGAATTCAACGGCCTTGAGGAGGGTGTCGAGTCGCCCACCGGTGGCGAGTTCGCCGGCCAGTTCGTCGTCGATCAGCCGAACGCGCTCGTCGACGGAACCGGGGATTCCGGCAGCGAGGCGAGGAATGTCGGCCAGCGGCCACAGGACCGTCATCGCGACGGGGTTGCGGGTGTTGGGGGGCAGCGGCATCGCGCCCGGAGCGGTGGGGTCCATCTCACCGGGGTTGCGGGGCAGTCCGACGACGGGGAGCAGGAAACGGGCGTCGTCGAGTCGTGCGGTTCCGCCGTATTCGGGGGTGCCGTTGACGTTGAGCAGCAGCGGGTAAACGCCCGGGGCCTCGATTCCCAGCGAGGGCTCGGTGGTGCTGCGCAGCTGCATCGACATGTCGAACTGGCGGCTCTCGTCCTCCTCCAATGAGTCGGCGACAGTGACGAACTCACCGAACCGGTCGAATCGGTCCTGTTCGAGAGTCAGCGAGGTCCGTAGTCCGGCCGTGGTGTCGACGGCGGCAGCGGCCTGCATCCGGACACTGACGTCGTCGACGCGGCGGTCCCCGGTATTGGTCACCGTGGCGCGCACCGTCACGAACGGATCGCTGCTGGTGGTGACGGTGGAGGGAGCGACGGTCTCGATGCTCAGCGTCAGGAAGGGGTTGCCGTCCTGCGTCATCGGAGTGTCCGGAACGGCGCTGGTGGTGCCGCTGCTGTCGCCGACGGAGGAGTCGGGCTGGGCTGCGGCGTCGGGAAGCTGCGTGGGGACCAGTGCTGCGGTGCCGACCGACGGTGCCACCGCAAGAACGAACGTGGTCAATGCGGCGGCAGCGACCTTCCGGGCCCGCACGATCACTTCCCGCCGGGTATGGGTGCGCCCGAGTTGCCGCTGCTCATGTCGTCGATCAGGCGGGTGGCGATGGCGGCGAGTTTGCGTTCGTCGGCGTAGGCGAGCCGAGACGGTAGTTCGGTCAGCGGAACCCATGCGACCTCGGTCACTTCGAGATCCTCGTCCGAGAGTTCGCCGCCCAGGAATCGGAGCAGGTAGTGGTGGACGGTCTTGTGGACGCGTCGTCCTTCGGTGACGAACCAGTAGTCGATGCTGCCCAGCGAGGCCAGGACGGTACCGCGGATGCCGGTTTCCTCGGCGACCTCGCGCATGGCCGTCTGCTCGGCCGTTTCGCC
>NZ_BAOX01000431.1:0-2881 GCF_000813105.1 Rhodococcus sp. BS-15
CCCCGAGGTGGCGTCGAGGACGTGCGTCGACAATCCCGTCACTGCTCGGGACCCAGCATGCGGCCGAGGCGAATTCGGTTGATCTTGGCCAGTTCCACGCGGAGCACCCGTCTTTCGGTTTCGGCATCGTTGTCGAGCCTCTCCTCGAGGATAGCGAGCAGTTCCTCCGCGGATCTGCCGGTGGCGCACACCAGGTAGACGTGCCCGAACTTCTCCTCGTAGGTGCGATTTCCCGCCGCCAGCTTCTCGAGCACCTCGGTGCCCGCGGTCGCCACCGCGGACTGCTCGCGTTTCGACGACGGGTTGTCGGCCTTGCCGCCGATCCGGGGATGACCGTCGAGCGCATGATCGATCTCCGCCTCGGGCAGCTCGGCGAGCACTCGATCGGCTCTGTCCAACAGCATGTCTCGACTGTCGAAGGGGCGACCCTGGGCGACTCGACGGGCCCAGATCGACGATGCGCAGCACTCGTAGAGGGCATGCATCGCCTGCCGATCACTGAGCCGATTGAACCCGTCGAGCCCTATCCATTCGTGCAGCACATCTCGCTCGCTATCTGAAGTCGTTGATGCGACCGAACCGCGCGGCCGCGATCGGGTTGGCATCGGCCACGAGATCGTCGAACCGGTAGTTCGCGATCTTGGCGATCTCGATCATCGCGAACGACCGCTCCGCCGACGGTGCGTTCTCGACGCGCGACCACCCGTTCGCGAGGACTCGATCGTAGCGCTCCGTCTCCCTTGCGCAGATCACCAACGGGAAGCCGAAGTGTTCGCGGTATTCGGTGGCGAGTTGGACGATGTTGTCGTGCTCGTCCTCTTCCAGGTTGGACAAACCGACGTGATCCGCTGCGTTGAGGGTGCCGGTGGCGTCCTCGCTGCCGAGATCGGGGTAGCTGTTGATCAGCTCGATCTGTTCCTCGGTGGTGCCGGCCAACAGTGCCTCCTGGAAGGCCTCGCGCAGACCGTGCGCATCGGCGAAAGGCCGCTGTTGGTAGGCGCGTTCGACCACCCACGGAGTGCCCTGCACCAAGCCGCCGAACGTGGCAGCGAAGTCCTCGGCGGACATCTCGTTGACCTTGTCGAGGGTGATGCCCTTGCCCGGACCACCGGCGACGGCCTGCCCGCGACCACCGATGTGGAAGAACAAGACGTTGAGCACGATTGCCGAGACCGCGCCGAGAACGATGCCACTGCCGAACAACATCTCCAGCCACGCGGGCACACCCTCGGAGACCGTCGGTTGAATGGTCACGAGCATCGCGAGCCCGAGGCTCGTGGCGACGATGATCAGGTTGCGGTGATCGGTGAAATCCACCTTCGACAGAGTCTGGATTCCGACCACGGCGACGGTGGCGAAGAGGGCGAGCGCGGCTCCGCCGAGCACCGGGGGTGGGATCGATGCGACGACGGCTGCCGTCTTGGGTAGCAGGCCGAGCAGAATCATGATGCCGCCTGCCGTGGCAACCACCCAGCGACTGCGCACACCGGTCAGGCGCACCAGGCCGACGTTCTCGGAGAAGGCCGTGTACGGGAACGAGTTGAACGTACCGCCGATGACGGTGGCCACTCCGTCCGCGCGCAGAGTCGCTGCGATGTCGTCCTTCTTGATGCGCTTGCCGACGATCTCACCTGTCGCATACACACTGCCGGTGGTTTCGACCGCGATGATGAGCATGACGACGATCATCGAAATGATCGCGACGACACTGAATTTGGGCACACCGAACAGGAATGGCTGCGTGAAACCGACCCACGACGCCTCCGAGGTGCCGTCGAAGTTCATGTCTCCCAGAGCGAACGCGACGGCGCTGCCGATCACCAGGCCCAGAAGCACGGCGATGGTGGCCATGAAGCCCTTGAAGAATCGTTGGATCAGCACGATGATCAGCAGCGTGCCGATCGCGTAGGCCATCCACCGTCCGTTGGTCGGATCCTGTTCGTGAGTAGCAGGATTGGTCACCGCATCGTTGACGGCCACCGGGAGCAGCGCCACACCGATGATCGTGATGACGGTGCCGGTCACCACCGGAGGGAAGAAGCGCAGCAGCCTACTGAAGTACGGAGCCATGAAGAACGTGACGAGACCGGCGACGATGACGGCACCGTAGACGTACAGCAACCCCTCGGTGCCGCCGCCGTTCGCCATCGCGATCGCGATCACCGGAGAGACACCGGCGAACGTCACACCCTGCAGGAGCGGCAGGCGGACACCGACCTTCCAGAATCCGACCGATTGAATGATCGATGCGATGCCGCAGGTGAACAGATCCGCATTGATCAGGTGAATCAACTGTTCGTTGGTCAGTCCGATCGCGCTGCCGATGATGATCGGCACCAGGACAGCGCCTGCGTAGAACGCGACGACATGTTGGAACCCGTAGGCGGCAAGTTTCGGAACGGGGAGAACTTCGTCGACAGGATGGACGCGTTTGCGTGTGGTGGGCTTGACGGACATGGCTGGGCACCTCGCGGAAGCAACAGGGCAGGATTCCTGCGACGCTGCAGGAGAAGTGCACTAAGAATCAGTCATCGCGCCTATCCTCGCTAGTCGAGCGCGCACAAACTTGTCGACGTACTCGAGATGGATGTTGTGCGAACATCCAAGACTCCAACCGAGAGTGAAAGGAGCGATCGTGTCGGACCTCGCCGTCGGAGTGGTACTGGCTGCCGGTGCCGGAACGCGATACGGATCGCCCAAAGTGCTCGCCCACGACGGGCTGTGGCTGAAGACGGCGGTGCAGGCGTTGCGCAACGGCGGCTGCGATCGAGTCGTCGTGGTGCTGGGCGCGGCGGATGCGCCCATGCCCGACGGCGCGATCGCCGTGCACACCCCCGACTGGCACCAGGGCATGAGCGCTCCTTCATCACCGGGCTGTCGG
>NZ_BAOX01000430.1:0-2900 GCF_000813105.1 Rhodococcus sp. BS-15
CCGCATCTCCGCGACGGCCACTACAAGGGAGCGCAGGGACTGGGAAACGCCGTCGGGTATCGGTACCCGCACAGCAGTCCGGGCGGCGTGCTGGGGCAGCAGTATCCGCCGGACGAGCTGGTGGGCGTGAACTACTACGAGCCCACCGAACACGGTGCCGAGCGCGAAATCGCGACCAGGGTGGGGAAACTGCGACGCATCATCCGAGGCCGATAGGCCCTCGAGTCGGCACAGGGTCTGACGACGCTAACCTGTATCTGTGCAGACCCATGAGATCCGCAGGCGTTTCCTCGACCATTTCGTGAAGGCGGGACACACCGAAGTACCCAGTGCGTCGTTGATTCTCGACGACCCGAACCTGCTGTTCGTCAACGCGGGCATGGTCCCCTTCGTGCCGTTCTTCCTCGGTCAGCAGACACCGCCGTACAAGACGGCGACGAGCGTCCAGAAGTGCGTGCGCACCCTCGACATCGAGAACGTCGGTATCACCACCCGCCACAACACGTTCTTCCAGATGGCAGGCAACTTCTCGTTCGGTGACTACTTCAAGCGCGACGCCATTCGGCACGCCTGGTCGCTGTTGACCGACAGTGTCGAGGACGGTGGGTACGGGTTCGACCCCGAGCGCATCTGGGCCACTGCATATCTCGACGACGACGAGGCCATCGAACTCTGGAAGGAGATCGCCGGCCTGCCCGACGATCGAATTCAACGGCGCGGAATGGCCGACAACTACTGGTCCATGGGCATTCCCGGCCCATGCGGCCCGTGCTCGGAGATCTACTACGACCGCGGACCCGAGTTCGGTGCCGAGGGCGGTCCAGAAGCCGACGAGGATCGGTACATCGAGATCTGGAACCTCGTGTTCATGCAGAACGAGCGCGGCAAGGGAATCAGCAAGGACGACTTCGAGATCCTCGGTCCGTTGCCGAAACAGAACATCGACACCGGCATGGGCGTCGAGCGCGTCGCGTTTCTGCTGCAGGGCGTGGACAACGTCTACGAGACCGACCTCGTTCGGCCGGTGATCGCCAAGGCCGAGGAGCTCTCGGGACGCGCCTACGGTGCGAATCACGAAAACGACGTCCGTTTCCGCGTCATCGCCGATCACGCGCGCACCGCTGCGCTGCTCATCTCCGACGGGGTCAACCCCGGCAACGACGGTCGCGGCTACGTACTGCGCCGGTTGCTGCGCCGCATCGTACGCTCGGCACGTCTGCTGGGAGCACCCGACGAGACCATGGCTCAGTTCGTCACCGTCGTGCGCGACACGATGGCCGAGTCCTACCCGAACCTCGTCACCGACTTCGATCGCATCCTCACCGTCGCGGTGGGGGAGGAGACGGCGTTTCTCAAGACCCTCACCTCGGGCTCACGACTGTTCGAGGGTGCCGCCGAGGCAGTCAAGGCGTCGGGTGCGAAGAAGATCGGCGGCGCAGAAGCATTCGCGCTGCACGACACCTACGGGTTCCCGATCGATCTGACGCTCGAGATGGCCGCCGAGGCGGGGCTGTCTGTCGACGAGGACGGATTCCGATCGCTGATGGCCGAGCAGCGCAACCGGGCCAAGGACGACGCCCGCGCCCGCAAGCACGCGCACGCCGACCTGACGGTCTACAAGGATTTCGTCGACGGTTCGCCGACCGAGTTCACCGGATTCGACGAACTCGGTTCCGACGCAACAGTGTTGGCGTTGATCTCCAACGGCGTCCGGGTTCCGACCGCGGTTGCGGGAGACAGAATCGAGATCATTCTCGATCGCAGTCCGCTCTACGCCGAGTCCGGTGGTCAGATCGCCGACATCGGCACGATCACCGCCCCTGGCCTCGGTGTCAAGGTCAACGACGTGCAGAAGATCGCCAAGAAGCTCTGGACGCACAAGTCCGTGGTCGAGTCGGGTCAGATCACCGAAGGCGACACCGTCCACGTCGACGTCGATCACGCCTGGCGCAAGGGTGCGACGCAGGGCCACTCGGGTACGCACATGGTGCATGCGGCACTGAGACAGGTCCTCGGGCCGAACGCGACGCAGGCGGGATCGCTCAACAAGCCCGGCTACCTCAGGTTCGACTTCTCGTGGCAGGGCGCACTCTCGGAGGCCCAGCGCGACGACATCGAGAACGTCGCAAACGACGCGGTGGGTTCGGACTTCGCGGTCAACACTCTGGTCACCGACCTCGACAGCGCCAAGAAGATGGGCGCGATGGCCCTGTTCGGCGAGAACTACGGCGACGAAGTGCGCGTCGTCGAAATCGGCGGACCGTTCTCGATGGAACTGTGCGGTGGTACGCACGTGCAGCACTCGTCGCAGATCGGCCCTGTCACCATTCTCGGTGAATCGTCCGTCGCTCCGGAGTGCGCCGAGTCGAAGCCTTCGTCGGCCTCGATTCGTACCGCTATCTCGCCAAGGAACGCGCACTGCTGGCCGGCATCGCGTCCTCGCTGAAGGTGCCGTCCGAGGAGGTCCCGGCCCGCATCGAAACCATGGTCGAGCGCCTGCGCGTCGCGGAGAAGGAACTCGACGCCGTCAAGGCCGCTGCCGTGCTGGCCTCGGCAGGTGAGTTCGTCGGCAAGGCCGAGCGATTCGGTGATGTGCGAGCGGTGGTCGCTCAGGCACCGGACGGCGTCGGCGGCAATGACCTGCGCACCCTGGTGACCGACATTCGCGGACGGCTGGGCACCGACCCGGCCGTGGTGGTGTTGTTCGGCACCGTGAACGGCAAGGTCCCGTTCGTGGTCTCGACCAACAAGGCAGCTCAGGATGCAGGCGTCGCGGCAGGCGATCTGGTGGCGGCCTTCGGTCCGAGCATCGGTGGCCGAGGCGGCGGCAAGCCCGAGCTGGCTCAGGGGTCGGGATCGGACGTCGCCGGAATCGCAGCCGGTATCGAGCCGCCCGGGCT
>NZ_BAOX01000429.1:0-2904 GCF_000813105.1 Rhodococcus sp. BS-15
TCGCCGGGTCGATCTGCCACGTCATGGCCGGCGGCGGAGAGCACTGCGGCCCAATCGCTGTTCGATTCCTCGAGCCGAGCGACCGTGTCTTCGTCGGCACCCTTCTGTGGGCCGAACACTCGGGCCGCACCGACGTCGCCCAGCAGCGGGTTCTCCACGTCCGACGCGGCGACGAGGTCGATGTCCGACAACCGCGCGACTGCCGATCCGAGACCGCCCAGCGCACGAATCATCGCGCGCCCGCCGTCGCTGCAGCTACTTCCGCCGAGTCCGACGAACACCGTTCGGGCCCCGGCGTCGAGGGCGGCGCCCAGCAGCTGACCGACGCCGTAGCTGCTCGCCTTCAGTGCGGAGAGTGGGGTGGGCGGCCCGTCGAGCAGATGCAGTCCGCAGGCCTGAGCCGATTCGATGTACGCCGCCGTACCGTCGAGCAGCCACTGGGCACGTACCGGGTTGCCGTGGGGCCCGTCCACGTCCGCGAACTGCACGGTGCCGATGCGCGAGGCCAAGACCTCGACGAAGCCGGGGCCGCCGTCGGATTGGGGCGCGAGTTCGAGTTCGTCGGTCTCACGAACCGAGGCCCATCCCCTGGCGATGGCATCTGCCGCGGCCGCGGCCGTCAGGGTGTCTCCGAACGAATCCGGCGCAATCATCACTCGCATCGTCGGAAGTCTAGGGCGGCCGCGCCGGAACGGCATCCGGTGTTTCCCCGCTGACCTGGCCGGTGTTCGATACCGACGAGCCATCCCATACTCTGAGTGCGTGAAGCTGCTACGCCGTGGAAACTCTGACAATTCGGACGGAAACGACTCGAACGAATCCGAGTCGACGACGGCCGGGAGCGACGCGACCTCTTCGGTGTCTCTCGGCAAGGGCCGGCCGACCCCCAAGCGCCGTGATGCCGAGGCGCGGCGTCGCGGACCTGTCGCTCCTGCTCCCCTTACGAGCAAAGAGGCACGCGAGCGTCGCAAGGCGAACAAGGGCAGCAAGGAAGATCGCAAGGCGGCCTCCAACGAGCGACGCGCCGCCGCAGCCGAACGACGCGCACGCATGCTCGCGGGCGACGACAAGTATCTGCTCCCCCGCGACAAGGGTCCGGTGCGCGCATACGTGCGCGACATCGTCGACGCGCGACGCAACCTCGTGGGCCTGTTCATGCCGCTCGCGTTGATCCTGATCTTCGCGTTGTTCCTGCAGCCTCAGGTGCAGCAGTACGTCACCCTCGGCATGTTCGTGATGATGCTCTTCATGGTCGGTGAGGGCATCTACCTCGGCAAGATGATCAACAACAAGATCCGGGTGCGGTTCCCCGAGACCACCGACGGCGGTTTCAAGATCGGCTGGTACGCCTTCGTCCGCGCGTCCCAGATCCGCAAGATGCGCGCACCGAAGCCGCGAGTCAGCGCCGGCGAGGCCGTCTGACGTCGGTGGGCGAACCGAGACGAACCCTCGTGCTCGGTGGAGCCAGATCGGGCAAGTCCGGGCACGCCGAATCGCTTGCCGTTCTCGAGCCGGTGCGCTACCTCGCCACCGGGAGGCGGGACGCGACCGACGAGGACTGGCAGCGTCGTATCGACCGGCATCGCGCGTCGAGACCGAAACACTGGTCCACCGTCGAGACCGTCACGTCACTGGCCGGTGTCGTCACGCAGCCGTGGGACGGCACCACCGTCGTCGACGATCTCGGAACGTGGCTGACGGGAATGCTCGACGACGCGCAGGCCTGGGAGCTCCCCCGCGGCACGATCGCACCGGCTGTCGACAACCTGGTCGGAGCGGTCGCGGACTGCACGTCCCCCCTCGTGCTCGTCAGCCCCGAGGTCGGCCTGTCCGTGGTACCCGAATCCCGTTCCGGTCGCCTCTTCCGAGACGAGCTGGGATTGCTCAATTCTCGGCTTGCCGCGGTGTGTGACAGGGTTCTGCTGGTCGTCGCAGGACTCGCGCTGACCCTCAAGGAACCTCCGGCGGACTTCATCACCGCGAAAGGCACAGTGTGACAATTCTTTCGAAAGAAGATTCGGCGTCGCCGTTTCGTCCGGTGACCGCTCCGTCGGACTCGGCTCGATCGGCTGCGGTGGACCGGCAAGGGGAATTGACCAAGCCTGCCGGAAGCCTCGGTCGCCTCGAGGCGCTCGGTGAGTGGATCGCGGCCTGCCAGGACTCCTGCCCGCCGCGGTCTCTCGAACGAGTGCGTGTTGTCGTCTTCGCCGGCGATCACGGCGTCGCTGCGCACGGAGTGTCTGCTTACCCTCCAGAGGTGACGGCCCAGATGGTCGAGAACATCCGGGCCGGCGGTGCCGCGGTCAACGTGCTCGCCGATATCGCCGGTGCTGCGGTTCGGGTTGTCGACATCGCGGTCGACGCCGATACGGATTCTTCTGTGTCCGCGTTCAAGATTCGACGGTCCAGCGGGTCCATCGACCGCGAGGATGCACTGACCGAGGACGAGGTTCGGGCCGCGATTGCTGCCGGAGCCGCCATCGCCGACGAAGAAGTGGACGCCGGCGCGGATCTTCTCATCGCAGGCGACATGGGCATCGGAAACACCACTCCTGCAACGGTATTGATCGCCACCCTGACCGATACCGAACCGGTTGCCGCGGTCGGCCGCGGCACTGGAATCGACGATGCGGGGTGGATAAGGAAGACCGCAGCGATCCGGGACGCGATGCGTCGAGCACGACCGGTCGCGAAGAACCCCACCGACCTGCTGCGGGTCGCGGGCGGTGCCGACATCGCGGCCCTCGCCGGCTTTCTCGCCCAGGCCGCACATCGGCGAACCCCGGTGATTCTGGACGGCCTCGTGGTGACCGCGGCCGCTCTGGTGGCCGAGGACGCGGCAGCCGGGGCACGCAGCTGGTGGGTGGCCGGGCATCGTTCGGCCGAGCCTGCACATTCACTTGA
>NZ_BAOX01000428.1:0-2930 GCF_000813105.1 Rhodococcus sp. BS-15
TGCGGGGGGAGCGGCCCACCTGCCCGGCATGGTCGCGTCGGCGACGCCGCTGCCGGTCATCGGCGTTCCGGTGCCCCTGAAGTACCTCGACGGTATGGACTCACTGCTCTCGATCGTCCAGATGCCTGCCGGTGTTCCCGTGGCCACGGTCTCCATCGGTGGTGCACGCAACGCCGGGCTGCTCGCGGTCCGGATTCTCGGTGCGTCCGATCCGGCTCTGCAAGAACGGATGTCTGCGTTCCAGGCCTCACTCGAGGCGATGGTGCTGGAGAAGGACAAAGCGCTGCGCACCACTCTGCTCGGGTGAGCGCAGCCGTGTCTCGGAGCGAGCAGATCAGACGCGCGGGTCGCGGTAGTCGGCAGTCCATGTTCGTGACGCGGTCGGCGTTGCTCTATGCCCGGCTCTGGCGCGGCACGGCGCGCTTCGACGACGAGTTCTCCCTGTTCGTGTGCACCGGGCTGCGCGGTGGGTTCGGCCGCGGCGGAACGACATTCGGCGGTGCCTATCTGACGAAGGGCAACACCGCCCGTCGGGTACTGCGGCACGAGGCCGTCCATGCGGACCAATGGGCGAACTTCGGGCTCACCTTCCCGTTCCGCTACCTCGCCGAAGAAGCGCGACATCGGGGCCCGGCGAACAAGTACGAGATAGAGGCCGGACTCGCCGACGGTGGCTACCGTCAGCCCGGCTGAGCAGTATTGGCGGTGACCTTCTCGGTCTCGGCGCGCCGCTGCGACTTCGCCTCGTCCGCATTGGCCACCTGAACCAGTGACGCACCCACGACGAGAACCGAGAGCAGACCGTCGACCAGCTCGTCGGCCGTCGTCCAGGACGCGCTGGACATGACTCGGTCCGAGGCCGTCCACGACCGCGCGACGGCTCGCTCACGAGCGGCAGCGAGTACCTCGTCCACCGAACGCCCGTCCAGCGCCGCGCCTCCGCTCCCGGAACCCGCGACCCTGAACTGATCGCCGTGCACCCGCACCGACGTTGCGTAATCGGTCATACCGATCGGCAGATCGGGGACTGCCTTGCCGAATGCGTCGAGCGAGAACGCCAGCACCTCGTCTGCGTCGGGCGACTCGTCGAGCCGATCACCCGACACCATCGCCACGTCCGCGGAGTCGTCGGCCCCGACGACCACCTCCCGCCTGCCCACCAGATTCCCAGCAGCGCCGCAGCCGTCTGCCAATGCGCGGGCAGCAGCACACTCACCCTGCCACCGACCTCGAAGCCGAACTCGTCGCGCAACAGATTGGCGGTCTTGGCCGCCCAGTTCGCGAGGGTCACCGCCGACACCTCGACCCGCTCACCGGTCGCATCGTCGTAGAACGTCACGCGCGGACCGGCCGGATCGGCGGCGAGAATCGGGTCGAGCAGGGTCTGAGTCAGATTCGAAGCCACCCCACGACCCTAGATGACGCTCGCCGACACCGATTCACACGCTGTGAGCGGTACCGATCAGTTGACGCACATCGGACCGGTTGAACCGGCGTCGATCGGAGCGGCCGGTGCCTCGGGAACCGCCGTACCCGATTCGGGAGCAATGGTTTCCGCAGTCGCGGCCTGACCCGAGCCGGGCCCCGCGTAGTCGTTCGCGAGTACCACGCGCACGGTGTCCGCCGACAGCGTGTCGTCGGCGGTGATCTGTAGTCCGCCGAGCGCTGTCGAGACGGCGCGCGCGGCATCGCTGTCCACATCGGCAGCCTGGATGCGGCTTGCCGAGATCGACGTGCCCTCGTAGTTGCCGATGGTGCCGTCGACATATCCCAATGCGGTCAGCGAACCGGCGACACCGTTGGCGAGTCCGTCGATCCCGCTGTCGTTCGCGACATCCACCGTCACCGTCGACGGATCGACAACCGGTGCGTCCGAATCCTCGGCGTTGGTCTCTGCCGAATTGCCGTCGCCGAGCAGTCCTTCGACGTACTTCTTCACCGCAGCCGGATCGACCTGCACGATCGATTCGCCGAACTCGGTCGTCGCATTGATGTCGACTGCCGGGATCGTCTCGAACTTGACCTTGCCGCCGGCGAGATCCTGCAGGCGAGTGGCGAACTGCAGAATGTCCCAATCGGAATCGAGCGTCACCGATCGCTGCACCGCAGTGCTGAGTTGGCCCAGTTTTCCGGGGTTGCTCAGCGTCTGGGCACTGAGCACACTTCGCACGAGCGAGGCCATGAACACCTGCTGGCGCACGATGCGGTCCAGATCTCCGCGGGGAAGATCGTGCCGCTGACGGACGAAACTCAGAGCCTGCGAACCGGCGAGCTTCTGCACGCCCGCCGGGAAGTTCGCACCCGACAGTGGTTCCTGCACAGGGTTGTTCAGGCACACCTCGACACCGCCGACGGCATCGGTCAGCAGCACGAAACCGAGCAGCCCCACCTCGGCATAGTGATCGACGGTGATACCGGTGAGGTTGGCGACGGAGTCGATCAGGGCCTCGCGCCCGGCTTCGGTGGCCTGGGATTCGGCATCGGCGTCGGTGACACCCTGCTCCACCAATTCGAGCCGCTTGTTCTCCTTGGTCGCGCCGTACGCAGCGTTGATCTTCGACATTCCGATGCCGGGTACCTCGACGTACGAGTCTCGCGGGATGGAAATCGCGGTGGCCGACGAACCGTCGTTCGGGACGCGGATCAGCACGATCGTGTCGGTGTTGGACGCCACCTCTTCGCCGGCATTGAGGGACGCCAGTTCCGCGGGGGACAACGCGTTGCCGTGGGCATCGGTACGACTGTCGGTGCCGACCATCAGAATGTCGACGGCACCGTCGGCGGCTCCGCCGAGACCGAGACCACCCGCGGTGGCGATGTTGGAGCGCAGGCTGTCGACACTGCGCCATGCGAAACCGGTCACCAGCAGGACGAGGATCGAGAGCACGGCGACCGCGACGTGGGTCGCGGGCCACCGGGTGACCGGCCGG
>NZ_BAOX01000427.1:0-2932 GCF_000813105.1 Rhodococcus sp. BS-15
CGGTCACCGACAGCCTGCTCGCCGCAGCGGTGGCTGCGCTCGTCGCGTCGAGCGCCAGTGCACTCGCCAAGGTCTCCCTCGACGCGTCCCTGCAGGCCGATCTGCCGCCGGAATCGATCGCGTCGGGATTCGGCCGATCGGAAACCGTCATGCAGCTGTGCTGGGTCCTGGGCGGCACGCTCGGCGTGCTGCTCCCCACCGAGTACTGGCTCGGTTTCACCGTGGTCTCGGTTTTGCTTACGATCGGGCTCGTGCAGACATTCCTCACCTACCGCGGCAGATCACTTCTGCCCGGCTTCGGCGGCAACCGCCCCGACCACGTCGAACAAGAAGTGTCCGACGGTTCCTTCGGCGAAAACGTGACCAAGTGAATCTCGCTCCCCGCACCAAGAAGATCGCGGCCCTGGTCGCCGCAGGTCTACTCGTCGTCGCCGTTGCCTTCGTCGCGGTACTCGCGCTGCTGATCGGGAACGCGCCGGAGAAGGAACCGACAGTCTCCGCCTACGCCAACGGCCGAGCCGTCGACGTGGAGCCGTACCTGTACTGCGCCGTCAGCGACCCACTGTGCACCAATGTCGGAGAAACCACCGAAATCCAGGTCGGCAAGGCTCCGACGGTGCAGCTCTCGCTTCCCGAGGCCGTCTACTCGGCTCCGTGGGTGCTCGCCCTGGTCTACGGCGACGACAGCGGAAACGTCGTGGAGGACAGCGCGTTCAACGAACCGGGAACCAGGCTCAGCGTCACGGTGCCCACCACGGACGACAGTGGCCGAACCCTGCTCGGGATCGAAGTGCGTCTGCCCACCGGCATCATCGACACCGACACCAATCAGGAGGGCTTCGTCAGCCACGCCATCTGGTCGATCGGCACGCTGCCGTAGGTCGTTCCCGAGATCAGCTGTCGAGCTCGCGGGCGACGGCCCGGACCACCTCGGAGATGCGTTGCGCGATCTTGCGGTCCGGGTACTTGCCCTTCCGGAGCTCGGGCTGCACCGTCGCTTCGAGCAGAGTGATCATGTCCTCGACCATCCCGTGCAGCTCGTCGGGAGTGTGCTTGCGCTCGACGGGTTCGCGGCGGGTGCTGCCGGTGTTCTGACGCACCGACGGTGCCGGCTCGAGCACCTTCAGGCTCAACGCCTGCGGTCCGCGACGGCCTGCGGCCATCCCGAACTCGACTCGCTGACCGGCTTTGAGGCCCTCGACGCCCTCGGGCAGCGCCGAGGAACGCACGTAGACGTCCTCGCCTTCCTCCTGCGAAAGGAATCCGAATCCCTTGTCGACGTCGTACCACTTCACCTTGCCGGTCGGCACTGAGCTCACCCGTTCATCTGTTTGCTGTGACAGTTGCGTTGTCCGTGGGACCGATGTTCGGCCCGCACAAGTTTCGCGCCCCACGAGGACGTAGGACGCGAATACACCAGTCTAGCGCGGTGAGCCCGGATAGAGCATTCGAGTTGTTCACCGCACGGCGCTCTTCACAGCGTCGCGATTCGCACTACCGTGGTCGATGTGGACACAACGACCCGTAAGAGCAGCACCGCTCTGCTGCGCATCGCGCTGGCCCTGTTCGCGATCGGCCTCGTCGCCATCGTCGCGATCCTGATGTTTCCGATCTTCTCCGACGCGAAGCCCCCACTCGGGCTCTATCTGACGGCCATGTTCTCCGCGCCGACCGGCTTCGTGCTGGCGCTGGGCTACGCGCTGGCATCCGGACGAAGGGTGCGCTGACCATGCGGTTGATACTGAACGTCATCTGGCTGGTCTTCGGCGGCCTGTGGCTGGCACTGGGCTACTTCCTCGCCGGACTGCTGCTGTGCATCCTGATCGTGACCATTCCGTTCGGCATCGCGTCGTTCCGCATCGGCGTCTACGCGCTGTGGCCGTTCGGATCGACGATCGTCGACAAGCCGGGGTCCGGATCCGGTGCGCTCGTCGGAAACGTGCTGTGGCTGATTCTGGCCGGTTGGTGGCTGGCCCTGACTCACGTGGTCACCGCCGTCGCGATGGCGATCACCATCATCGGCATCCCGTTGGCGATCGCGAACCTGAAGATGATCCCCGTATCCCTGATGCCCCTCGGCAAGGACATCGTTGCCGTTCGGTGACCTCCGGAACCGGTTGCCGTCGATGTGACTTCCATCACATCACGCTCCGGTAACGGACAGGCAACGGACAGGGGTTCAATGCCCGGCACGTCCACTAGCTGGGCCGACTCGAGCGACCCGAAAGAGGTACAAAATGTGCTCTCGGCGACGCTCCGAAATCGACAGTTACCAAATAGTGACGTAAGGCGGGAATTTCAGTACGGTCAGCAGCGGCCGGAAAGTTCGGCCGAATTCCGGCCCGCAGCGCCAAACCTCGTCCCGCGGGAACCGGAACACCCTCGACGATCACCCAGGGGACGAGGACGGGGGACCCACGTCCCTCCACGGACAACCGGGAAGTTGTAGCGACTCACGAAGTCGCGCCGACTTCCCTTGGGGTGAAGCCCAATTGCCCACTCGCAGGAGTGTGTGAGACGGCCGGGCTACCTCTCAGCCCGAACCCGACAGCTGACCTCGCAGGCGCGTGTGGAGAGGATTTCAACTCGTATGAGCGGACGTCATCGCAAGCCGAGCACCACTGGCAAGACCGTCGCAAAGGTCGCAGTCACCGGAGCCATCATGGGCACCGCAAGCATCGCCTTCACCGGCACCGCGAACGCGGCACCGGATTCCGACTGGGACCGCCTCGCACAGTGTGAAGCCGGCGGCAACTGGGGCATCAACACCGGCAACGGCTACCAGGGTGGGTTGCAGTTCTCCCCCAGCACCTGGAACGCGCACGGCGGCCAGCAGTACGCGGCCACGGCCAACCAGGCCAGCCGTGAAGAGCAGATCGCAGTCGCAGAGAAGGTCCTCGACTCGCAGGGCTGGGGCGCATGGCCGTCCTGC
>NZ_BAOX01000426.1:0-2960 GCF_000813105.1 Rhodococcus sp. BS-15
GCACCTCAGCGATCGGCTCGGCGTCGGCGTTGCGGCGCACCAGAACCGCAGCGGTGGGCGGCGGCCGATCCTGCTCGAGGGCAGCGCGGTACTCCCCCGCGATCCGGTCGGCGATCCACTCTCGTTCGTCCGGAACGGTGTCGGTGACGGCCAGTCGGACATCACCGGGAACCGCACCCGGGCGGGCTCGCAGAGTCGGCACCGGCACGCCGACGCGGCGCAATGGTCGGTGATCAGGTTGGCCAGCGTCAATGCCTCGGGCGGATTTCGCCAGCTGGTGAGCAATTCGAGCCGAGGCGCGGGGCTTCCGTCCGCCTTCGGAAAATCGGTGGCGAACCGAGGCAGATTCGCTGCCGATGCGCCGCGCCACCCGTAGATCGACTGCATAGGATCGCCGACGGCAGTCAGGGCCAACTGCGGGTCGCTACCGGATCCGAACAGAGACGACAGCAGAACGCGTTGGGCATGGCCGGTGTCCTGGTACTCGTCGAGCAACACGAGCCGGAAGCGTTGCCGCTCTGCGATGCCCACCTCGGCGTGCTCGGCAGCGACCCGCGCCGCCATCGACATCTGCGAGCCGAAATCCAGTGCGCCCTCGCGCCGCAGAGTCTGCGCCAGCCGTTCCACCAACGGCAGCAACCCGATTCGTTGATGCTGTGCGTCGAGGATATTCAGCAACTCCTTGGTGGGGCCACCGCGTTGTCGCGCCCCGGCCCGAGCGTGTGCACCAATTTCTCCAGCTCCACGTGCGCGTGCCGCAGATCCTCGGGATCGACCAGATGCTCGGCCAACTGACCGGAGAGCGCGAGTACCGCCTCGGTCACCGACGTGGGGTTGCGGTCGGTGTCCAGGTCGCCGTCCCAGGTACTGACGACCCGGTGGGCCAGCTGCCACAGTTCGGTTTCCGAGAGCAGTGTCGCGGACGGTTCGATCGGCAACAGCAAGCCGTGCTCGGTGAGCAATCGGCCTGCATAGGAGTGGTAGGTGCTCACTTCCGGCTCGGCACCGAGGATTCGCTCGCGCAATCCCAGACCGGGGTCGAGTGCGCGCACCAGATCGGATCCGGCCAGCCGAGCCAGTCGAGCTCTGATCCGAGAGGTCAACTGCTGTGCGGCTTTTCGGGTGAAGGTCAGACCCAGAACCTGGTCCGGGTCGACGAAACCGTTGGCCACCATCCACACCACGCGGGCAGCCATGGTCTCGGTCTTGCCCGCACCTGCCCCCGCGACGACGAGCGTCGGGCCGGGCGGCGCTGCGATCACAGCGGCCTGTTCGTCGGTCGGTGGATGCTTCTGCCCGAGCGCCCGGGCGAGTTCGACCGGCGACACCCGCGCCGAACCGGTCCGTGTCTTCGTCGCTGTCGTCATTGTTCGGTCACCTGCCTACCCGTCTCGTGTGCCGGGCAACTGGACTTGACCGGGCAGTGCCTGCAACCGTCGTTGATCCGCGCCTCGAACGTGGGTCCCTGTGTTGCCGATGCGGCCTGGTGCACGGTGTCTCGCCACTCCTCGAGTTTCTCGGGTGTCGGCACTTCCTGGACACGCTGCGTCGCGCCGTCCTTGTTGTGGGGCTTGGCCACGAACACCAGCCGCGCTCCGCCTGGTTCGCCCGCGGGTTCGCCCTCGATGGCACCGGCTGCCGCCGCGACCTGATAGGTGGCCAACTGATGGTGGTTTCGTGCGTCCTCCTTCGACATGACGGTCTTCGCCGTCTTGACGTCGATGATCACCGGCCGACCGTCCGGATCGTGCTCGAGTCGGTCGATGCGACCGCGCAACGCCACCGCAGGCTCGTCCTCGGACCGGGCGTCGAGTATGCCGTCGACGCGCACTTCGACTCCGGCCTCGGTGAGCTCGCCTCGACTGCCCTGCAGCCAGGCCTCGAAGGTCCCGAGCATCGCCCCGGTTCGGTCGAGCTCGTGCCGCGAGTACCACTGCGACCCGAGATCGACGGCATCCCATGCCGTTTCGAGGGCGCGACGAAGTTGCTCCGGTGGTATCCGACCGGCCACCGCCTGGACGAGAGTGTGCACGAGCGTGCCGGTGACCGCATGGGTATTGGTGCCGTCGTTGCCGCCGTGACGTTCGAGCATCCACCGCAGCGGACAGGTGGTCAATTGTTCCACCGTGGACGGCGACAGCGGCACCGGACCGTCGCCGAGCTGCCACAGCGGCGCGTCGGTACTGGGCCCTGCCACCCCGAACCACTCGTCGGGATGTGCGCCGCGGACACCGGCGTGGGCGAGAGTGGCCAGATGCCGGGCCGCTCGGGCTCGTTTGTCCGGATCCTGTTCGGCGACAACCGGATCGCACACCACACTCCGCAGTTCGGCCACCAGCATGGGCAGCGCCAACACTCGGTGTGCAGTCTCCGGCCCGGGGAGCTCGGGTGCGAGATCCGACTCCTCTCCGCCGTCGACGCCGCGTAGTTCGTCCACGAATCGCGACCGGACCAGATCGGCATCTCCGGTACTGGAATCGACGGCGGTGACGAGCAAGGTCGATCGAGCGCGGCTGCACGCCACCAGAAAAAGCGTGCGCTCCTCGGCCAGCAACGGAGCCGACTTCGACAATCGCCCGTCGAGCGCCGCAGCGGCATCGACCTTTCCGGACGCGAGGTCGACCAGGGTGTCGGTGCCCAGCAGGCTGCCGCGTGACCGCAGACCCGGCCACAGCCCTTCCTGCACCCCCGCAACCGCGACGAGCTCCCATTCCCGACCCGCGGCAGAATGCGCGCTCAGCAGCGTCACCGCGTCGGCTCGAACCGTGGGTCGGTGTGAGTTCAGAGTGGGAATCTCCTGCTGCGCTATGTAATCGAGGAATCCACCGATCTGTGCCCGCGGCAACCTGTCCACATATGCCGCCGCCGCATCGAACAGCGCCACCACCGCATCCAGGTCGCGGTCGGCCTGGGCACCGGCCGAACCACCCCCAGGCGGACGCGGCCGCCCCAAGGCCTGA
>NZ_BAOX01000425.1:0-2969 GCF_000813105.1 Rhodococcus sp. BS-15
AGCACGTCGGTGCCCGAGGCGGCGAGAGTCTCGGCGGCGACAGCGAGGGCGTCGGTGTCGGCGGGGGGCGTCGGCGACGAGGACCAGTGTGGCGTCGTGCGGGGCGGACGCGTTGTAGAGGTAGCGCAGTCCCGATTCGTCCTCGGGTGCAGCGAACTCGAAACCGCGGCGCAGGGGGTAGTCGGGCACGTCGAGAACGTATGCCGGTGACCGAGTTGTGGTTTGGAACAGGGCGCGGTGTCCCAGATTCTGCAGCGCCGCCGCCAGTCGGAGCGGCAGATACATGAGCTCCTCGTGGCCGATGACGACCACCGGTTCCGATTCGGGGAGCGAGCCGTCGACGGTGGCTGCGAGATCGTCGATCGCGGAGTCGAAACCTGCCGCGTCGGATCGGAGGAATCCATGGCGTCCGCCGTCGGGCAGGGTTGCCGGCCAGTGTGCGTCGACTCGGCGAACCGAACCAGATTGTGCAGCAGTGGGATTGAATACCGGGTCGGGTAAGTCCAGTACCGTCTCCATCAGTCCCGGCTCCAGCTCCACCGATCCCTGCGCCAGGCTCACGTTGTCGATCCGCACGCCGAGTTCGGTTGCCACCGCAGCCGCAGCAGCGAGATGTTCGGCGGTGCGCATGTCCACCAGGGATGCGATGACGTAGTGCGCGCGCCCGGCCGAGGAGTGAATCTGTCGCAACGCATCCAGCGCGGTCGCTCCGGTCGAGATCTCGTCGTCGACGAGTATCAACGGCAGGTCGCCGGCGAGAAGGTCGGCCGATGTGGGCATCAGCAGGTGGTCGGTGGCGTGCGAGTGACCCTCCTCGAACTCGCCGTGCACGGTCATGCCGGGTACGGGGCGACGCGTCGAGTGCAGGTAGCAGTGCGCGCCCAGAGCAGTCGCGACCGTGTGACCCAATCCCGTTGCTGTTTCCGCGAATCCGAGAACGTCGACATCGGAACCGCCCACCGCGGTGTGCACCAGGGCGGCCAGTTCGTTGCCTGCGGCGATGACGACGTCCGGATCGACGGGTATGTGTTTGCCGAGCACCGTCGAGACCAACAGGTGGGCGCGGCGGGGGTTGCGACGTAGGCCGGGCCGCACCAATTGTGTTGCGGTCCAGGACGACGACGAACCGGTGTCGGTGAGCACGATGCCGTCGGCCGGATTCGCGTTCATCGCTGTGCCAGTGCGGTCAGTAGATCCACGAACGTGATCCCCTCGTTGGTGACGCCGAACGCCTTGGCGCGCACCATCGTCTGCTTCGCCCAATTGCGGTGCGGGCCCAGCTCGTTCATCTTGTTGCGGTAGCCGGATGCCTGGACGCCGCCCTGGTCGGAGGAGAGAATGTCGAGTGCGTCGTGGTACTCCTCGTGCGTCACCGCGGACAGCGCGTGCACGGCAGGCACGTGTGAGGGATGGATGACGGTTTTGCCCTGAATACCGTTCGCACGGTCGAGTGCCACCTCGCGCAGCAGGGCGTCGAGGTCGCTGCTCACCAATTGCTGGCGGAAGCGTACGGCCTGTTGATCGACGAACGGCGTCTGACGCAGAAGGGGACGAAACATGCGCTCGTGGTCAGCGAAGTACTCCCACACCGGTCCGGTGATGACAAATCCGGAGCCGTCGTACCGGCCCAGGTGATTGACGATCGCGCTGATGACGTCGGCGACGACGCGGACGTCGTAGATCGTCAGGTCGCGGTCGCGGCGGATGCCGAAGGTGCCGCACATGTCGGTAGCGCCGATTCGCACCGCCAGCACGATGTCGCGGTAGTGGCCGAGCAGTTCACGGATGGCAACCAGTTCCGCGTCGCGGGTCTCCCGGTGCACCACTTCCGGTGATTCGAGGACGGGCATGGCGAACAGACGGGTGCCGTGTGCCTTCGACGCAGCGACGATCTCGTCGAGAAACTCGGCTCCGCGGGCGGCCGTGAACTTCGGTACGACGAATCCGGCGAGCCCGGCGGCACCGTGGTCGAGGCCGGCGCAGATGCTGCGGATGTGCGCGGCGGTACGGGCCCTTACGAACACCAGCGATCCCGAACCCGAGAGTTCGTTCAGAGTTCGCACGGTGTTGGCCAAGGCTTCTTCCAGATTATGGTCCGCCACAGCGTCTTCGAGATCGATGACGATCGACCGCACACCCTCGTCGGTGCGCTTGTTCACCGTCGCAGTCAGGTCGGGACGCGTGGCCGGGATGTACAGCGTTGCGCCGAGAGCCGTTGCCGCGAGGTCGTTTCCGTCGCTCGTCTCGATGTCTTCGGGTTGCATGAAGAACACTCGTTCACGGGTGTCTGCGTCGAGATGGCGAAAGTGTTGCACCACTGTCCTTCGTGTGAATGTGATCAGTGCGAGGTACGCATGCGGTCGATCACGCCTGCGATGAAGTCCGAAATGGTATCCAGATCCTGCAGATATGACCAGTAGTCGGGATGGGTACCCGTCAGTGCTGTGCTCGCCCTGTCGATCCGGGCGAGCTGAGCATCCAACACCGAGCCCCATTCGGCAACCAGACCGCGATTGATCGCGAGTTGTTGAGCGTCACGAAGTTTGAACCGCACTTTGTTCTCGGTCTCTTTCGGATCGGCTTTGACCGCACGCAGAAGGCGAACTCGGTCGGTGACCGCGTCGACCAGTTGTTCGGCATCGCTCAGGTGTTGACGCGCCTGGGTCACCAGATCCAGTGAGTGTTCGGGGTTGCCCGCGCCGAGTGCAGAACGCGCCGCGCTCAGATCCTCGTCGGCCTGCTCGACGTGGCGCGCACTGGATCGTTCGTTGCGAGACAGGTCTGCCGAACTCTTGGCGTTGAACTCCCGCAGCAAGCTCGAGAAGGCCGGGGCAATGCCCTCGGATCTCGTTCGCACGGCCTCGATTCGGGTGCGCACCGAGGCCAGTGCCGTGCGGGCCTCCTGAAGGCGTCCCGGAGCCGAGTCCACTGCAGCACGCAGTGCGGCGGCCCGGTCGCGGACCAGGGCA
>NZ_BAOX01000424.1:0-2996 GCF_000813105.1 Rhodococcus sp. BS-15
CGGCAGCCGACGTGTTCGGCTCCCCCACCGCAACCGTGCGCATGGCCGACCTGCCCGGCTTCGCGCCACCGTCGGCGTCGGGCCACTCCGGCACCATCACCTCGGTGGACGTCGGCGGCACCCACACACTGCTGCTGCAGGGACGCACACATGCCTACGAGGGCCACGACCTGCGACGCGTCGTGCATCCGGTGCGGACCTCGGTCGCGGC
Organism: Rhodococcus sp. BS-15; assembly: GCF_000813105.1. Lineage (NCBI taxonomy): Bacteria > Bacillati > Actinomycetota > Actinomycetes > Mycobacteriales > Nocardiaceae > Rhodococcus > Rhodococcus sp. BS-15. The sequence continues at coordinate 212 of NZ_BAOX01000424.1, forward strand.
CGGTGCCACGACCGTCGTCCTGACCAACGCTGCGGGCGGTATCCGAGACGGCATGAGCGTCGGGCAGCCCGTGCTGATCTCCGATCACCTCAATCTCACGGCCCGTTCGCCCCTGGTGGGGGCCGAGTTCGTCGATCTGGTCGACGCGTACTCCCCCGAACTACGGCCCTTGCGAGCGAGATCGATCCGTCGCTCGAGGACGGCGTCTACGCCGGCCTGCCCGGCCCGCACTACGAGACGCCCGCCGAGATCAGGATGCTGCGCACGCTCGGAGCCGACCTCGTGGGTATGTCGACGGTGCACGAGACGATTGCTGCCCGCGCGAAAGGCGCACGCGTCCTGGGTATCTCGCTGGTGACCAATCTCGCGGCCGGAATGACCGGTGAGCATCTCGATCACTCCGAAGTGCTCGCTGCCGGTAAGGATTCCGCCGCTCGCATGGGTGCGTTGCTGCACGAGTTGGTCTCTCGCCTGTGACCGAGGATCTCACCGAACGGGTACGGGCTTGGATCGCAGGAGATCCCGACCCCGCTGCTCGCGAGGAACTCGACGGCCTGCCCGATGCCGAACTCGCCGACCGGTTCAGCGGTCCCCTGACATTCGGTACCGCAGGTCTACGTGGCCCGGTGCGCGCGGGACCGAACGGGATGAACGTGGCGGTGGTGACGAAGACCTCGGCCGGCATCGCGGCGTGGTTGATCGAGAACGGTCTGGGTGGTTCCACGGTCGTGGTCGGTCGCGACGCCAGGAACGGCTCCGAACAGTTCGCGTTCGCGGCCGCCGAAACCTTCTCCGCCCAGGGCTTTTCCGTGGTGATGCTGCCTCGGCCTCTCCCTACCCCCGTCGTCGCCTTCGCGGTGCGGGCACTCGATGCCGAGCTCGGCGTGCAGATCACCGCGTCGCACAATCCCGCCGCGGACAACGGGTACAAGGTGTATCTCCGCGGCGGCTCGCAATTGATCCCGCCGAGCGACGCCCAGATCGAAGCACTCATCGAGGCCACTCCCGACGCGATCGAGGTTCCGCGCACGATCGTCGAACCGACCGGCTCCGACATCGCTGCGCGCTATCTCGATTCCGTTGTCGCACTGCCACGTTCGACAGTTCGGGGCATCCGCATCGCGCTGACTCCCCTACACGGCGTCGGCGGTGAACTCGCGATGGCTGCGCTGCGTGGCGCGGGGTTCCGCGATATCCGGGTGGTCGAAGAACAGTTCGAGCCCGATCCCACATTCCCGACCGTGACGTTCCCCAACCGGAGGAGCCTGGCGCAGCCGACGCGGTGGTCGCGCTGGCGGCCGAGATCGACGCCGATATCGCGATTGCCCTCGACCCCGACGCCGATCGCTGTGCGATCGGGGTGCCCACGGACGGTGGGTGGCGCATGCTGACCGGCGACGAGACCGGGGCCCTGCTCGCGAACCATCTCCTCGCCGATGCGCCCGCCGACTCGCTGGTGGCCAATACGATCGTCTCGTCGCAACTGCTCTCGGAGCTCGCTCCGGCGCGCGGCGCTCGGTATGCCCGCACCCTGACCGGATTCAAGTGGCTCGTCCGCGCGGGCGAGGGCCTCGTGTACGCCTACGAGGAGGCCATCGGACACTGCGTTGATCCGAACGTGGTGCGCGACAAGGACGGTATTTCGGCCGCGGTGGTGCTCGCAGATCTGGCCGCAGGCCTGAAGCAGGATCGGCGCACCCTTCTCGACGTGCTCGACGACCTCGCGGTCGAGTTCGGGGTTCACCTGGGTGCGCAGGTCTCGCGGCGGGTCGAGGACCTCGCCGAGATCGGGAACATGATGCACCGGTTGCGCAGCGCACCGCCGACGGAACTGGCCGGGCGGGCCGTCACCGCGTCGGACTACGCCCAACGCGACGACGAACTACGCACCGACGCAGTCGAGATCAGCGGATCGGGGCTGCGGGTCATCGTGCGGCCCTCCGGCACCGAACCCAAACTCAAGGCCTACCTCGAAGTCATCGAGCACGTCGACGGCCCCGAGGACCTGCCGAGAGCACGGGCGGCGGCAGCCGAGATCCTGGCCGAACTGACCGACTTCGCCCAGCACCTCTGAGCGTCGACGACCCGAACCTCAGAACAGCGCCGACTGCACCGCAGGCAGATCGGACGTGAAGGCCCCGAGTTCGATTCGCCGACCCTTCAATGCCGCAAGATCCACGACGTAGGTCTCGTCGTCGACGGTCGCTATCACCGCCTGCCCGACGCATGTCCTGATCTCGAGTCCGTGGGAACCGGTTGCGACATCCGCGGGGTAGGCGACGCGGCTGACGTTCTCGCTCAACGCCTCCCGGCCTGCGGGCGGGGCCCATGGTTCGTCGATCGGGGTGCATCCGGCTATGCCTGCCTCGGTCAGCATTTCGCGGACCTGCTCGGCCCGGGCAGCGGTGGCGGCCTCGAGCCTGTCCACGTCGATCGGCAGACACAGCGAGGCGGCTTTCGCCGCGGACCTCACCGCCTGCCGTAGCCCCATCGATTCGGTCACGAGATCCTCGGCCACCCGGACGGCCTTGCCGTCGTCGGCGTGGGCGACGTACTGCGCGCAGATGGCACCTTGCTCGGCGAGCCGACCCCATTTACGCGTGTCAGCCGCCGTCCCGATTTTGAAGGTGCCGTTGGCGAACGCCGCCAGATACAGCCAATGCGGCTGCATGACATGCTTTTCCAGATCACGTGAGACGAATCCGCTGCGATGCACGGTGTGCACGAATCGAAAGCTGTCCTTGTCGGCGCACGTCGCGCACTGCCCCGACGCGACGGCCCGCTC
>NZ_BAOX01000423.1:0-2999 GCF_000813105.1 Rhodococcus sp. BS-15
GGCGGCGGAGGTACCGCCGCCGACTGCAACAGCTCCTCCGCCGAGCCATGCGAGTGCGGGCGTTGCTTGCTGCAGCGCCGGAGAGTGCGGAGATCGCGGTGCCGGTCGATGCGGTGCCAAAGGTGGTGGCCACCCACAACGCGGCAGTCGGTGCCATGCTCGCGACCGCAGCGCCTGCGGAGAACCCGGCAGTGGCACCTGCCGCCGACTGTCGGGCGGCTTCGAGATCCTTCCGCGCGAACTCCTCCGCCCCCAGGAACTGGGCTTTGTTGATGTCGATCTTGGCGATGTCGGTCTCGAACGACTTGGGAGTGTTGACTACGCTGTTGATCAGCTGTTCGACGAGCTCGATCAGGTCTGTCGACCGTTCGCGCAGCAGCAGGAGAGAAATGCCTTTGTCGTTCATTGACGTGAACGCACCGTTGTACTTGGCTATCGCTTCCTGATAGGGGTCAGCCTTCTTCGCCGTCGGCTTCTCGACAGTGTCCGACGTAGCGTCCTTCAAATCGCTGCTCTGCCCACTCAGCTGCTTCGAGCCACTGCGTGCAAATCTGGCGAGATCACCGACTTTCTTGTCGAACCCCCACTGCTTGGCCTTGTCCACCCTGGCCGGTTCAACCATCGAGATCTCCGAACTCCGTGGACCGGCAGCCAGACAAGCCGAACCGAATAAGACGGACTGGCTCTGTCGGGCCGCCCTTGCACGACCCTAGCGCGGCCTCCTCCCGGCGGGGGATCGGGAAAATGCGGGGTGGACGTGCCCACGACACACACCCAGAGAAAGCCCAGAATTCGGTCCTCAACCAGAGTGCGTTGCCTCAGTCGGGAGGTCTAGCGAGGCCAAGCGGCAATACGACTGATCCCACTGCACACCTCCGACAACGAGTTGTTGCCGCGTCAACCCGTGTCGGTGGCATTGGTACCGACCCGTAGCACCGGTCTCAGAGGTTGGAGTCGGAACAAGGCCAATCGGTACGATAGCCAAAGTGGTCGCAGCTCATCGTGGGCCACGGCGACAGGGGAGCAGCTGATGCAAACACCACTCGGTTGGATCGCGTCGAAAGTCGAGTTCGGTCCGACTGCAATGCGCCGTGCTGCGATCGGATCTGTTGTCGTCACAATGGCGATCGTTGTCGGGGGTGCCGTCGTACGCGTCACAGGATCAGGGCTAGGATGTCCAACGTGGCCATCCTGTGTCGACGGATCCCTGGGGCCGACACCGGAGATGGGCATTCACGGTCTCATCGAGTTTGGAAATCGGCTGCTGACATGGGTTCTGTGTATAGCGGTTGGAGTCGTCATCGTCGTAGCGAAATGTCAACGGCCGCTGCGTCGTGACGTTCTGCGTATGGCATGGGTGCAGTTCTGGATCGTAGTCCTCAACGCAATCGTCGGTGGCCTGACCGTGTTGGCACGGCTGAGCCCATACATGGTGGCGGCCCACTTCATCGCGGCAATGCTGCTTCTCACTGCTGCCGTGCGTACGTATGATTTGGTCGAGAAGCGCGCCGACACAACTTCTTCAGCTGTCAGCAATATGCGACTTCAGGTCCTTGGCCGAGTTCTGCTCGGTGCCACCGCGGCTCTTGTGCTGCTTGGCACCGTGGTCACGGGAACTGGTGTGCATGCGGGCGATTCAGCAGATGTGCATCGGATTCCACTGGATTGGACGGTGATGACACTCGTGCACGGTACCGCGGCTGCCGTGGTGACCGTCCTAGTAGGCGTGTTGTTTCTCCGAGTGCGCAATGTCGGTGCGCCACAACTGGCTCGGTCTGCGAGCCTCTTCGTAGTACTTCTGCTAGCGCAGGGTGCAATCGGACTCCTGCAAGCGCTAGGTGTAACACCCGAGACTTTGATTGTCCTGCACCTGCTCGGCTCATCTTTGATTTGGGCCGGTGTCCTCAGGATCTTGTTCGAGATCAACAGGATGGAGGCTTACGGACGGATCAACGAGCCCCGACCTGCCGGTGAGTTGCCGGCGATTCGTTGATTGAATCGACGTTGCCCAACCTTCGCGTTCATGGCCAGATGCCTGATCCTGGGAGGAGGGAGCGTGCAGGTGTTGTCGCTACTGCGACACTTGCCTTTCGGCGACACTCTCCGCTGGCCGACTGGCTTCTCCAACGAACACGACTATTGCAGTAGCCCACATTGCGATGACGCTCATCGGCGCCATCCCAGCTTCGGTGAACACGGCACCTGAGCAGATGAAGAGCGCCAGCGCAATTGGTGACTTTATCAATCCGGTCGGTACGAAGAATGTACCGGCCGCGCGAACCCGAATGCGGGCCAATTCCTGGGTCGAAGGCCCGGCGCACCGAGTAGGTAGATCAGTGCGCGAACGTCGGTGGGGTGAAGACCCTTCGTGCGACCGAACTCCGATCCCAAAAGGTCGAGTTCAACGGTGAGTGCGCGTAGTCGGTGCACAGTAGATGGAGCATCGTGCAGCTCTTCGTCCACCGTGTCAGCCTTCGGTGGTTGTGCTTCCCAAAAATACCACGATGATCTAGTATCTCGATTATCGAGATACTAGGAGGTTCGGTGAGTCGGTTCAGCGATAGCCCCGTAGTTGAGGGATTCTTTTCGGCGTACGACCGCGTGCTGGCGAAGTGGCCGCTCCCTATCGACACCATCGACGTCGAATCCGACTACGGCACAACCCGAGTCAACGCCTCTGGCCCCCTCGACGGACCTCCTGTGGTACTACTGCCCGGTGGCGGTGCAACCTCGACCGTTTGGTTCGCCAACGTCGCCGCCCTGGCCCGGCGCAACCGGGTCTTCGCAATCGACCCGATGGGCGAGCCCGGACGAAGCGTGGTTGGTGGCAAACCGATACGCACAGTCGATGAACTGATGTCCTGGCTCGATCAGGTTCTCGAGACACTCGAGGTCGTGCGGACGTCGGCGGTCGGACATGGGTACGGGGCGATGGTGGCACTCGAGTACGCGCTGCACCGGCCGGAGCGCGTCGACACACTCGTCCTGCTCGATCCCCC
>NZ_BAOX01000422.1:0-3008 GCF_000813105.1 Rhodococcus sp. BS-15
CCGGCGGCGGCCGTCGGCCCCGACGGTCTCGTGCATGCCATCGACCTCGCCGACGACCTGTTGGAGGTGGGCCGGGTGAAGGCCACCGATCGGGCACTGCGCAACATCGACTTCGTCGTTGCCGACGCCACCGAGTGGGAGCCGCCGTCGACGGTTCCCGATGCCGGATACGACGCGTTGGCCTGTTCGTACGGCATCTTCTTCCTGCCTGATCCCGAGCAGGACTTCGCGCGTCTGGTGTCTCTGGTTCGTCCGGGCGGTCGCGTCGGGGTGACGGTGTGGCGCAAGGGGGCGATCGAGGCGTTCGCGGGCACGTTCTTCGAGGTGATCGGTGCGCATTCGCCGCCGAGCGAGCACAACGGGCCACTCGCGCAGGACGGTTACGACAAGCATCCGATCCGGCGGATGGAAACCGTGGATCTCCTCCGCGCGTGGCTCACCGCGGCCGGCACCACCGATGTCGAGGTCGTCGAGCTGTCCAACCACGTTCCCGCGACGGAGTCGTTCGTGTGGGCTCTCGTGCTGGGCAGCGCGATGCGGGGCGCGTTGACTTCGTTCGACGATGCGACCCGGACGCAGGTCCGTGCCGAGTTCACTGCGTTGCTGACCGAGCGCGGAATCGATTCGATCGATCTCGGGACACTGGTGGCAACCGGGGTGCGGACGCCCTGAGACAATCGGCGGTATGAGTTCTTCCGTATCCGAGGATCGCCGCTACGTTCTGTCGCTCGGTTGCCCCGACAAGACGGGCATCGTCGCCCGCATCTCGACCTTCCTCGCCGAGGTCGGTGGATGGATCGTCGAGGCCGCTTATCACGCCGATCCCGACACCGGTTGGTTCTTCACCCGGCAGGCAGTACGCGCGTCGTCCGTGGACATGAGTATCGAGGAGCTCCGCACGCGTTTCGCCGCGGTGGCCGCCGAGCTCGGCCCGGAAACCGAATGGACACTTCACGATTCGGGTGAACCCAAGCGCGTGGTCCTGCTCGTCAGCAAGGAAGCACACTGCTTGCACGACCTCCTCGGGCGCGCTGCGGGCGGCGAGCTGCCCGCTCAGATCTCCGCGGTGATCGGCAACCACAAGTCACTCGAGCCGATCGCCGCCGCGCACGGCACCCCGTTCCATCACGTCGAGTTCGCGAAGGATCCGGCCGAGCGCGCTCCTGCCTTCGAGGAGGTGCGGTCGCTGGTCGATTCCTACGACCCGCACGCGGTGGTGCTGGCACGGTTCATGCAGGTTCTCCCCGAATCGCTGTGCGCGCACTGGGCGGGCCGGGCCATCAACATCCACCACAGCTTCCTGCCGTCGTTCGTCGGCGCGCGTCCATACCACCAGGCATTCGCGCGGGGCGTGAAACTGATCGGTGCGACGTGCCACTACGTGACGGCCGAGCTCGACGCGGGTCCGATCATCGAGCAGGACGTCATCCGCGTCGACCATGCCGACGAGGTGTCCGACATGGTGCGTCAGGGCCGCGACATCGAGAAGCTGGTGCTCTCCCGCGGCCTGCGGTGGCACCTGGAGGATCGTGTCCTGGTGCACGGCCGCAAGACCGTGGTCTTCAGCTAGGCGAGACCCGAAGAATCACAAGTTACGGAGCCGAACCACTTCGGCGTTGAATTCGTCGATTGCTTCCACCGAGCTCATGTGTCCGATGCCGGGGATCACGATCAGTCTGCTCAGGTGGTCGTGGTCGTCCAGGGCGCGGGCGAGTTTGCGGGCGTGTACCGGCGGGGTCAAGCGGTCAGCAGATCCGACGAGCACGCTGGTGGGTACGGACATGTTCTCGAGTGCCTCGCGGATGTCGAGGTCGGTGAGCGCGGCGCCCCAGATGCCGCGGGTGCGCGGCGCGCATTCCAGCACGATCTTCTCGCAGAACGCCACCTCGGCAGGTGTCGCTCCGGGGGCCATCGAGATGTATTTGATGGCTTGGCGGGTCACCGGTGACGGCCGCAGCGGAAGCGCCGAGCTGAGCACGGCTTTCCCCACGGGGGTCGGGAGGCGTGGGAAGCGTTGCGGCAGCGGGATGACCGTGGTTTCGCGGACGAGCGAGTCGGTCGCGGTGCTGGCGAGCAGTACGGCACTGACCAGCCTGTCGACCTGTTCGGGATAGTTTCCGGCCCAGGCCATGATGGACATGCCGCCCATGCTGTGTCCTACCAGGACGGCCTTGTTGTCCTCGTCGACGGTGGCGGTGAGGATCGCGGCGAGGTCGTCGGCCAGCACGTCGGGGCTCAGTGGTCGCGTTCCCACGTCGCTGCGGCCGTGGCCGCGCTGGTCGTACGCGATGACGCGGTAGCGGCCGGCGAGGGCGTTGATCTGCGGGTACCAGTAGTCGGCCGAGCAGGTCCAGCCGTGGCTGAAGACGATCGGCGCGGCATCGGCGTCACCGTAGCTGCGAACGTGCAGGTGCGCACCGTCGTCGGTGACCACCTCGGTGATGTGCGGCTCGAAGGTGGGGTACTGCAGCAACTCGTCGGGCTGGACGTCGGTCGTCTTGGTGAACGAGTGCAGGCGACGCCGCCGAACCACGAACGCGCCGACCGAGACCGCCGCTGCCGCGCCGCCTATTCCGAACAGCACGCGTTCGACTACCTTGCGTGAAACCACAGAAATCCCCTCTACCTCGACCCCCTGGCGGGTGCGGTAGACGGTACGCCCTCGACCGAACGGGCGTCGACGCGGCTGCTTACCAGCGGGGTCCGCGCTGGATGCTGTCGATCTTGGGTCGGACGTCGACGAGGTACACCGCGATGCCGACGATGCCGATGATCCAGAACATGATGACCATGGGACCGATCAACGTCAGCAGCAGTCCTACCGCCAGAATGCCCAACCAGGCGTTCTTGGTCAGCTTCCCGGCCGCGGGAAACGCGTCCGGCCGTTGGCGCAGCGCATGGAAAATGGCGAACGCGGCTCCGGCAATCGAAATGATTTGCAGGATCAGGAAGATCGTCTGGGAGAAGCTGCTCGCAATCACACCCGCCAGTGTACGAGAAACGACCCC
>NZ_BAOX01000421.1:0-3090 GCF_000813105.1 Rhodococcus sp. BS-15
TCCACCGCACAGCAGCGGCACCCGCAGCAGAGACTCAAATCTCTTCCGCATCGGTAGCGAGGCCGTGATGGTCGCCGGCTACGCCCTGGCTGCTGACGATCCTCGTCCGCGGCCGGGGTGCCCGACCGTGCCGACGCAGATGCCGCCGCGGCCGGGCAACCGGGATTCGCCGATGCCTACGCCCACGCCTTCACCGAAGTGATCGCCCTCGTCGTGGTGGCCGTTGCCGTCACGGCAGCGCTGATCGTCGCGCTTTCCCGGACGGCAGATCCGACGTATCGTCGGCGAATGTCCTTTCTACAACCGGTGACCCTCACTGACGATCTGGTGACCCTGGAGCCGCTGAGCCACGATCACCTCGAAGGTCTGTGCGATGCCGCGCGCGACGGCGAGCTGTGGAATCTCTGGTACACCAGCGTGCCGAAGCCGGAGGAGATGGCGGCCGAGATCGACCGTCGACTCGGACTGCTCGACGCAGGCACGATGCTTCCGTTCACGCTGCGCCGCAACGATACCGGACAGATCATCGGAGCGACGACATTCTGCAACGCCGACGCCACCAACCGTCGCGTCGAAATCGGATACACCTGGAATGCCCGCTCCGCGCACGGAACCGGCACCAATCCCGCCAGCAAACTACTGCTGTTGACGCATGCATTCGAGGAACTGGGTTGCATCGCAGTCGAATTTCGCACCCACTGGATGAACCTGCAGTCGCGGACGGCGATCGCGAAACTGGGTGCGAAGCAGGACGGGATTCTGCGCAATCATCAACGCATGCCCGACGGTTCGTTGCGCGACACCGTCGTGTTCTCGATCATCGAATCCGAATGGCCGACCGTCCGCAACGAACTCCGCAGGCGTACCGCACGGTAGGTTGACCCCATGCGTGTGGATGGGCGGGACATTCCCGTAGCGGGAAACCTGCTTCAGCCGCTGGTGCGGAGAACCAGCGACATCATTCGGGTCGTATCGGCCGCGGCACTGCTGGGCGTGGTGATCGCCGGTTCGCTGATCACCAGAAATCAGTGGGACGCGCTCGAGCAATCGGTATCGAACATCGTCGGCGTGCTCGGCCCCGACCAATCCAATGCCGTCTACATCGTCTACGGCGTCGCCATTCTCGCGCTCCCGTTCGGCGTCCTGATCGGCCTGATCGCAGGCCGAAAATGGAAACTGCTCGCCGGATACGCAGCCGCGGCGCTGCTCGCCGCCCTGGCGCTGTCGATCACCGGAACCGGGATCTCCACTCCCACCTGGGACCTCGATGTTCCCGAGCGACTCGACACGTTCCTCGCGCAATTTCTCGACGACTCTCGCTGGATCGCGATGTTGGCTGCGGCGCTGACGGTTTCCGGCCCTGGCCTACCCGCGAAGTGGCGTCGTGCATGGTGGACGCTGTTGCTCGCGTTCGTGCCGATGCACCTGGTGGTCTCCACCGTTGTCCCGGCTCGCTCGATGCTCGGACTGGCGGTCGGCTGGCTCGTCGGAGCCGTCATCGTGTTGCTCGTCGGCACACCGGCGCTGGAGGTTCCGCTCGACGCGGCGGTTCGGCTGTTCCACAGTCGCGGTGTCACCGTTCGCAGCTTCACCGTCGTCCGTCCGGCCGGCCCCGGCCCGTTGGTGTTGAACGCACACACTCCCGACGCCGATGTGGTGGTCGAGTTGTACGGGCAGAACCAGCGCAGCGGCGGTGCCCTGCGCCAGTCCTGGCGGTGGATCACGATGCGTGGCAGCGAAACTGCGCCACTGCACGCGTCGATGCGCCGGGCAGTCGAGCATCGCGCCTGATGGGCCTTGCCATCAAGGGGTTGGGTGCGGCGGGCAGCCACCCGCTGGCGGTGGCAGCACTCGACAGAGGATGGACCCTGTACGCGCACAGTCTGCCCATCGGGGATCCGGTCGAGGCGGAGCACGACGACGCCACCCTCAATGCCTTGTGGTCGGCCCTGAACACCCTGCACGAGAACCAGATATCCCACGGCGACCTGCACCGCGGCGAGCTGAGGATCCACGACGCAATGCCCTCTTCTGCGGCTTCGGCCATGCCGAACTGGGTGCGTCGGATTCCCAGATGCAATCCGACGTCGCGCAGTTGTTGCTCACCACGGCAGACCTGTTCGGCTCCCAGCGCGCCGTCGCGACCGCCATCGACGTACTCGGCTTCGAGACCGTGGTCGCGGCCTCGGGGCGATTGACCAAGTCCGCCATCCCGCCTCGCATTCGCCAATCGGTGCTCGACGCCGACAAGACGATGAAGGCAGTCCGGCTCGAGGTTCTCGAGCAGACCGGCACTGCCAAGATCGAGGCCGAACAGGTCACCCGATTCAGCCGCAACCAGATCATCTCGCTCGTGTTGTTGATCGGATTGGTCTACGTCGCATACCCGTTCATCAGTGCGGTGCCCGCGTTCGTCACCGAACTCGGTTCGGCCAACTGGTGGTGGGCTCTGCTCGGTCTCGCGGTGTCCGCACTGACGTACATCGGTGCCGGGGCGGCATTGTGGGCGTGCGCGCTGGGCAAGGTCGGCTTCTGGAATCTGACGGTGATGCAGGTCGCCAACACCTTCGCTGCAACGACGACACCCGCGGCGTCGGCGGACTGGCCCTGAGCGTGCGATTCCTGCAGAAGGGTGGGCTGGGGACGGTTCGCGCGACGGCAGCTGTGGCGCTGCAACAATCCGTCCAGGTGATCACGCACGTGAGCCTGCTGATCTTCTTCAGCGTCGTCGCAGGCACCTCGTCCGGGCTGTCGAACATGGTGCCGGGCAACACCGTGCTGTATCTCATCGCAGGTGCCGCTTTCGGCGTCGTCGGGACGTTCATGTTCGTGCCCAAGCTGCGCCGCTGGCTGCGAGTCGCCGTCCGGCCACAGATCAAGGAAGTCCTCGGCGAACTGGGCGAACTCGCCCGCGACCCCAAACGCTTCTCGATCATCATCCTCGGCTGCGCGGCGACGACGTTGGGCGCCGCGCTCGCCTTGTGGGCGAGCATCGAGGCATTCGGCGGCGGCACCACGTTCGTCACCGTGACGGTCGTGACGATGATCGGCGGAACTCTGGCTTCCGCCGCGCCCGACGCCGGGGCGGCG
>NZ_BAOX01000420.1:0-3113 GCF_000813105.1 Rhodococcus sp. BS-15
CCCGGCCGCCGAGCGGGTGGGCGGCGACGCCACGACCCGGCGGCGCTGCAACCACCCCTACCGGACCTGTTAGACGTCTATCGAGGCCGAGACCTGGTTGTCAAGTGTGCGCCCGGTCTGGATTTCGACGCTGTCGACTGGGCCGGCGAGATCGAGGTGGTCTCGCTCGACGGGGGAGTGCGAGAAGCGTGCCTCTGGTCGGAAGGTTTGAGCGAGAACGGTGTTCGGCGTCGGGCGGCTGTTCTTCGATCCGACGGCAGCGTTATGGAATTCACCGATGCAGAATCCGACGACATTCCGGTTCGGCCGCCGGGGCGCTATATCGTCGATCCAGACGGGGCGGTGGTCAGGGCCGGTCTGGTTCGGCATTACGGTGCCAGATTCGGTCTGTGGCAACTCGATCCGAGAATCGCGTATCTGACCGGCGACACGGTCCCTGCCGGGGTGCGCGGCTTTCGGATTCTGGAGCAGTCCAAGTTCTCCGAGAAAGTGCTTCGGCAACAACTGAATCGGATGGACTGCGGTTCGGTGGAAATTCTCGTCCGCGGAGTCGACGTGGATCCGGCGATACTGCGGCCCAGGCTCAAACTTCGCGGATCCGTGGCACTGTCGGTGGTGATCGCCCGAGTCGACCGGTCCGCGGTGGCGTTCGTCTGCGCTCCAGGATCTATCGGTCAGCCCGTGTAGGTGAAGATCTCGCCGAGGTAGCTTGCGGTGACGACCTGACCGTCCGGGCCGATCGACGTGCCGACGGTGGTGCCGACGACGTCGGGAACCGGCTGTACATCCACCGTCTCACCGGTCGCTGCGTCGAACGTGAGCAGCGCCAGTCCGTCGTCCTCACGAACGACGGTATGGCCGCGTCCGTCTGCGGATTGGGCTGCGCTGCCTGCCTGTTCGAGGTCGTCGCGGACCCAGACTCGCTCGGCCGAATCACCGTTGTCGCGCAGGCCGACGAGGGTGCCGTCGCCGCCCGTCGGCACGATCGTGCCGTCCGAGGAAATCGAGGGACTGGCACCGATTCCGAGCCCGGTGCCCTCGGTCCACTTCTGTCGCCCGTCGGCGGTGTCGAACGCGGTCAGCCTGCCGTCGACATCGGCCAGGTAGACCGTCGACCCGTCCTCGGACAGCACCGGACTCGACGCGACACCGGCGGGCAGCAGGTCCGAGGACCAACGTTCGACGAGACCGGGAGAACCGTCTCGGTTGTACTGCAGGGAAACGAGCTGCGGCGCAATCGAACCGGGACGCCACAGCGTCAAGTAGATCGTTCCGGTCGCACTGTCGACCGCGGGCGCCGCGGGCACGGGGCATTCGGATCCGCCCGAGCTGCACTGGGCGAGTCCGGTGTCGACCGGCAGGAAGTCGGTATTCGGGTCGGTGAAGAAATTCGGCGTCGGAACCAGATCCAGAATCGGTACTCGAAGTTGCCCGTTCTGCGAATCCAGAACGCTGACCTGCCCCATCTGGGTGATCGAGAGCACGCTGCCGTCCCCGAGGAACTGCGCGGACTTGGGCACTCCGTACACCGGTGTGCGCCACCGCAGTTGGCCGTGGTCGTTGTACGAGTTCAGGCCGCCGTCGTCGCCGATGTAGACGTTGATCGCCGAATCGACGGTCGGCGTTGCAGTGACGACGGAGGGCCCGACGCGATTGCACCAGCGTTTGCGTGCGGAGTCGATCTCGAACGAGAAGAGGTTGCAGCCGGATTCGGTGGCGGCAGTGACGAACATCTGACCGGTCGACCCGATGGACACCGGGGAGGTCACCGTGCCGCCGGTGGGGCGCGTCCAGTCCAAGGACAGAGGAGTCGACACCGACACTGCGGTGGCGCCGCTGTTGTGGGAGTTCGCGTGCGCTGCAGGCCATGAATCGGGAGAGAGGGGTTCTATGGCCGGCCTGTCGGTGCCACAACCGCTCACGGTCACCAGCGCCAGCGCTGCTGCGAGCGCAGTGACCCTTCTGCCGGTCCTGCCCTTGGCCCTGACGCCGCGCATCGATCGCTCCCCATGACTCGAGTCCGTGCCCGACATGGTGCCGGGGCGTCTGTGTTCGTTCTGCCGACGAGCAACAGTCGACAGGCAACCCTAGCCCGCGCAAGGGTGGCGGCAGAGAGCGGGCGAACGAGAAACTAGGGTGAACGTCCATGACGAGTATGTGGAACGCGCCGCTGCGGACACGCTGGCGCGGGTCGAGACGACGCGACACCGAACAGGCGCGGTTCCTCACGCGCGCGTCCCTCGACTGGGTTCTCGCCAACAAGGCGTACACGCCGTGGTACCTGGTCCGCTACTACCGCCTCGCGAAGTTCAAGCTGGCCAATCCGCACGTGATCCTCAAGGGCATGGTGTTTCTCGGCAAGAACGTCGAGATTCATTCCACTCCCGAGCTCTCGCGCCTCGAGATCGGACGCTGGGTACACATCGGCGACGGCAATGCCATTCGCTGCCACGAAGGTTCGCTGCGGATCGGCGACAAGGTGGTGTTCGGCAAGGACAACGTCGTCAACACCTACCTCGACATCGAGATCGGCGCGTCGACGCTGGTGGCCGACTGGTGCTACATCTGCGACTTCGATCATCGGATGGACGATGTGAACATGCCGATCAAGGATCAGGGAATCGTGAAGGGACCCGTGAGAATCGGTCCGGACACGTGGATCGCGGCCAAGGTGACGATCCTGCGCGAGACCCGCATCGGCCGGGGCTGCGTGCTCGGGGCCCACGCCGTGGTCAAGGGTGAGATCCCGGACTACAGCATCGCGGTCGGTGCCCCGGCCAAGGTCGTCCGCAATCGCAAGGTCGCCTGGGAGGCCGGTGCCGGCGAGCGCGCGAAATACATTGCTGCGCTGGAGGACATCGCCCGCAAGAAGGCTCTCGGACAGGCCGAGGCGGCGCGGGAGGACTGACCCTACTGTTCTCAGGTACGGCCGGGAAGCGCGCGCTCGACGATGTGCGGGCGCGCCAGCGGATGCCGAACTTTGCGTTTGGCTTCCAGATAGACCTGCGCAGTCGATTCGGCGACGTGTTTCCAGTCGAAATCCACGGTGAGGCGCTCGCGGGCGGCCACGGCCCGTTCCTGCGCGGCGTCCGCGTTGTCGAGAACACGCCGCA
>NZ_BAOX01000419.1:0-3158 GCF_000813105.1 Rhodococcus sp. BS-15
GGAGTGGAGCCCGCGGAACGACCCGTGATATCGGCCGCGAGAGGGGCAATCGCGTCGTACTGCTTGGTGATCGTACGTTGAGCGAAGAGCTCCTGGTACGGCCGGCGAGCCTGCGCCCTGACGGTGAACACCAGTACCCCGGCGGTGAGTCGGTCCAGGCGATGCGCTGGACTCAGCTCGGGCAGGTCGAATCGGCGCCTCAGCAGAACGAGTGCAGACCGCGCGACGTAGGCACCGCGTGGGGTGGTGGCCAGAAAGTGCGGCTTGTCGACGACGAGCAGGTTCTCGTCGCGATGGAGGACGTCGAGGGAGAACGGCACCGTCGGCTCCACCGGTGGGTCGCGGTAGAGGTAGATGTCCGCTCGCGGTTTCGCGACCGTCGTCGAATCGACGGGTACGCCTGCCGCGTCGACGATCTCGCCGCCGTCGACCTTCTCGGTCAGCCTGGCCGCGTCCTGGGGGAATCGGGCGCACAGGTAGTCGAGCACCGTCGCTCCGGTCGCGACGTCGGGCATCCGCACCCGAGTGGGGTCGAGACCGTCGCGCAACGGCTTGGCGGCCAGCGAGGCGGTGTGCAGGGTGGCGTGGACGGCCCGCTCGGCAGGTGTGGTGAGGTCCCGTCGACCGCGCAGACTGATCACCGCGATGACCGAGACGATCACGGCCACGATCACCGCCAACGACGCCAGTGCCGCGGTCATCGCGCGCACGTGGTCGAGGTAGACACGTTCAGGAAGCGTTCGACGAGCCAGTCGACTCCGATGCCGTTGGCGGCCAGTTCGGCATGGCCCTGCTCCGGTTCGGAGCGAAACTCGACGTCGTCGCCCAGCGCGCAGGCCTCGGCCACCGCGTCGCGGGTCCACTGGGGGTCGATGAGATCGTCGCGTTCGCCGACCAGGACGAACAGCGGTACTTCGGTGCGAGACGTCGGTAGCGCAACCGATTCGAGCCACTGCGTCATCCGATCCGATGCCTCCTCGGTGTCCGGGAGGGCATCTGCCGGATCGAGGACGGCTCCGGCGTCGGCCTTGGAGAAACCGAGCAGGTCACTGCAGGCGGTCAGTGCGGTCACGTTGTCGGCGAACGTGCCGCGGATGTAGTCCGAGCGTTCGGCACTCGGATCCACGGCGCGCAGACCCGCGTAGAGATACGGCACCAGCAGTTGACGCGGCACGGTCTGCTCGGTCTCGGGTGCGAAGAATCGCGTCAGGTCGGCCGTGGGCGAAAGCGCCGCGGCGCCGACCAGTTGCAGACCCTCGCCGTAGTCGCCGCTGCGCTCGGCAGCGGCCCAGACCGCTTGTCCGCCTTGAGAGGTACCCACTGCGCCCCACCTGGTGCCGACGTCGGGAACCACGTTGCGGGCCGCGCGCACCGCGTCGATGACGTCGTACGCTGCGGCGTCCCGGTCGAGGTAGGCGGGATCTCCCGGTGTCCCGAGTCCCTGATAGTCCGTCACCACGACCACAGTCCCGCGTTCGAGGAACGGCGTCACCAGGCCGATGGTGCCCAAGAGGTTCGGGTACAGCGAGGGCGCACACTCGTCGGTGACACCGGTGGTTCCGTGCCCGACAGAAACGATCGGCCAGCCTCCCGGCGGCGCAGACCCCTTCGGCACGAACACCGTTGCCGAGGCTTCGGTGCCGCCCCCGGTGACCCCGTCGGTGGTGCGGTAGACGATTTTCGTGGCGGTCCCGCCGAGGTAGGCGACACCGATGTCGACTTGCCCGAGCAGCATCGACGAGACGATCTCACCGCGTTCGAGGCCTTCGGGTGCCGCGACTGCCGCAGGAGCGGAGGGTTCGGCGGGTTCGGCGGTGGGAGTGCTGCATGCGGCAAGGGCGAACACCAGTGCCGCGGCGGCCACCAGTCCGGTCGACCTCACTGTCTCTGCGCTCCTACGGTGTACGTCGTGCGATGCGCGCTTGCGCCGCAATTTCCTCCACGTCCAAGCCATTCAACACTGCCCGCAGAGCTTCGTCCTCCAACTCCCCCGAGTCGCGAGCCGCGATGAGCGCCGCCCGTTGCGCGACCAGGACGTTGTGCCGCAGCGAATCGAACAACGCCCCTGCCGCCGCGATCCGCTTCTCGCGATCCTCGGTCTCGTCGGCGTCCAACCGAGCGCGCACCGAGCGTCGGACGCGCTCGATCACCTCGTCGACGCGCTCGCTGTCCACTCCGGCGATTCCGTCCTTCGCCGCGCGCTGGAGGTAGTCCTCTGCCGCCGTGCGGGCAATGGCCTGCGAGAGCAGGCGCTGATTGTCGTTGCGCTGCTGCTCGAGTGGATCGGCGACGTCGAGGCGGCGGATCAACAGTGGAAGCGTCAGACCCTGCAGCAGCAACGTACCGACGGCGACGACGAAGGCCACGGCCTGAATCACTGCGCGCCCGGGGAATTCGTCGCCGAGCACCGTGGTCAGCGGTACACCGGCCGCCGCAGCGAGCGTGACCACCCCACGCATACCCGCCCACGAGAGCACCAGGTTCTGCTGCCACGTGAGACCGGCCTCGCCCGGCGATGATCGCCGGAAGAGTCTGCGAAACAACATGTTCCGGCCGGAATTGACGAAGATCCACGCCGGCCGGACGGCCATGACCACCACCAGAACCAACAGCGCATAGGCGAACACGTGGTGGACCGGCAGTCCCTCCCGCTGCACCTCTTCGATGACGAACTTCAGCTGTAAACCCATGTAGGCGAACACGAATGCTTCGAGCAGAAGATCCAGCGTCGGCCACACCTGCCGTTCCTGAACCCGAGTGGAGACCGAGACGTCGGCGGTGACGCGGCCCAACACGAAACCGGCGGTGACGACGGCCAGCACACCGGAGGCATGCAGCTCCTCGGCCGCCAGATACGCCGTGAACGGCAGCACCAGACCGAGCACGGTTTCCAGCGCCGAGTCCGCGATGCGATTGCGGACGAACCGCACGATGCGCGCCAGGATCAACCCCACCAACACGCCGCCCACGATCTCGTACAGGAAGAACAGCACCGGTGAGCCCAATTCGATCCGACTGCCCGTCACCGACGCGACGGCCAGGGTGAACAGGGTCAGCGCGGCCGCGTCGTTCACCAGGGACTCGCCGGTGAGGATGGCCATCATCCGCGCGGGCAGACCGAGCTTGCGGCCGACGGCGATCGCGGACACCGCGTCGGA
>NZ_BAOX01000418.1:0-3176 GCF_000813105.1 Rhodococcus sp. BS-15
TTCTTCGCGGCCCGACATCGAGGTGTTCCTGCTCGAACGCGTCGGTGGCATGGCGTTCGCGGGTGGCATGACGGTGTTTCCCGGTGGCGGAGTCGACCCCTCGGACGCGGCAGCGACGTGCGCTGGGCAGGGCCGCCGCCGTCGTGGTGGGCCGAGCGCTTCGGAATCGACGAGGGCAAGGCGCAGGCTCTGGTGTGTGCTGCGGCGCGCGAGACGTTCGAGGAGTGCGGCGTGCTGTTGGCCGGCTCGACGCCGGATTCGATCGTTGCCGACACCGCTCCGTTCGCTGCGGAGCGGTGTCGGCTCGAGCGTCGGGAGGTGTCGTTCGCCGAATTCCTCACCGCCCACGACCTGGTGCTGCGATCGGATTTGCTCCGGCCGTGGTCGCACTGGATCACCCCGGTGGGCGAAGCGCGACGGTACGACACCCGGTTTTTCGTCGCAGTGCTGCCCGAGGGCCAGAATGCGGACGGCGAGACCAGCGAGGCAGTATCGGTGAGCTGGCGTTCGACCGGTGACGCACTGGCGGACTGGCGGTCGGGAAACACCATTCTCCTGCCGCCGACCTGGAGCCAACTGGACGCACTGTCTCGGTTCGACACCGTCGCCCAGGTCGTCGATCACGACCGCGAGATCGCCCCGGTCCTACCGATTCTCACTCGCACGGACGGGACGGTCCGGGTGCTCTTCGACGGCGACGATGCGTACTACGCCGGAACGCGACATCCCTGGTCGGATCGCTGATCCTCGGCCCGGTAGCCTTTCGGCCCATGGCTGAGTTCGTGAATCTCGAAGTATCCGACGGTATCGGCACCATCCGGCTGGATCGTCCGCCGATGAATGCACTCGATCGGCAGATGCAGGAGGAAATCCGAGCAGCCGCCCGCGAGGCCACGATCAATGCCGACGTCAAGGCCGTCATCGTCTACGGCGGCGAGAAGGTCTTCGCCGCCGGTGCCGACATCAAGGAGATGGTGGCGTTGTCCGCGGCCGAGATGGCCGAGATCGCCGGAGATCTGCAGTCCGCCCTCGGCTCACTCAGCACCATTCCCAAGCCCGTGGTTGCGGCCGTGACCGGATACGCACTCGGTGGTGGGCTCGAGGTCGCACTGGGCGCGGACCGTCGGATCGCCGGCGACAACGCGAAGTTCGGTGTCCCCGAGGTGCTGCTCGGTGTCATCCCCGGCGGCGGCGGAACGCAGCGGCTGGCTCGGCTGATCGGCCCCAGCCGTGCGAAGGACATGGTCTTCACCGGCCGCTTCGTCGGCGCCGAGGAAGCATTGCGCATCGGATTGGTGGACGAGGTGGTGGCACCGGACGAGGTGTACAACGCCGCCCGCGCCTGGGCGATGCAGTTCACCACGGGTGCATCGCGAGCGCTCGCAGCGGCGAAAGCGTCGATCGACCAGGGGCTCGACGTCGATCTCACCACCGGTCTGCGGATCGAGCTCAGCAGTTTGCGGCCCTGTTCGCCACCGAGGATCGCACCATCGGGATGACGTCGTTCGTGGCCGACGGCCCGGGCAAGGCGACCTTCACCGGACGGTGATTCGGCAGCCGTTCACAGAGAAAAGTTGTTCCACAGCTACCGGATAGTAGGCTCGCCTGATGACTGCAAGCCCCCACGACGGTGTCAATCGATCGATCTCGAACGCGATGCCTTCGGCCTCGTCCGAGGCCGAAGACCGCCAGGTCGATCCAGCCCCGAATCCGCACGCCACCGCCGAGCAGGTCGAGGCTGCACGGTCGGACACCAAACTGGCGCAGGTGCTATATCACGACTGGGAAGCCGAGACCTACGACGACAAGTGGTCGATCTCCTACGACGAGCGCTGCATCGACTACGCACGCGGCAGGTTCGATCAGGCGGTCTCCGGTGACGCGTCGGCGCACTCCGCACTGCCGTACGGCCGCGCGCTCGAACTGGGCTGCGGTACCGGGTTCTTCCTGCTCAACCTGATGCAGGCCGGCATCGCAGACAAGGGCTCGGTCACCGACCTCTCGCCAGGCATGGTCAAGGTCGCACTGCGCAACGCCGAGCACCTCGGGCTGGACGTCGACGGCCGCGTCGCCGACGCAGAGACGATTCCGTACGAGGACAACACGTTCGATCTCGTCGTCGGGCACGCCGTCCTCCACCACATCCCCGACGTCGAACAGTCGCTGCGCGAGGTGCTGCGGGTGCTCAAGCCGGGCGGTCGCTTCGTTTTCGCGGGCGAACCCACCACGGTCGGCAACTTCTACGCACGCTGGCTCGGACGCATCACCTGGGAGGCGACCACCCGCGCAACCAAGCTCCCGTTCCTGGCGAGCTGGCGCAAGCCACAGGAAGAGCTCGACGAGTCCTCGCGAGCAGCGGCACTCGAAGCCGTCGTCGACCTGCACACGTTCGATCCGACCGATCTCGAGCACATCGCGCTCTCGGCCGGTGCGGAGTCCGTGCAGGCGAACACCGAGGAGTTCGCCGCCGCTCTGCTCGGCTGGCCGGTGCGTACATTCGAGGCCGCAGTACCCGCGGGCAAGCTGGGGTGGAACTGGGCCAAGTTGCTTTCGGCGGTTGGAAGACACTGAGCTGGGTCGACGAGAACGTGCTGCAGCACGTGGTACCGCGCGGGCTGTTCTACAACGTGATGATCACCGGCATCAAGCCTGCACCTCGCGATTGACAGGCAGTGACGCCGTAGGTCTCGATTTCGGGGCCTGCCGTGGGGTATGACTTCACCGGTGCCGACCTCGATTTCCTGCACAGCGAGGTCGGCATCGAGGCGCTCGACGCCGCGGACGGGCTCGAGCTCAGTGCGAGAACGACGGTGCGAGATATCTCCTCGATGCGGGAGCGTTTTCCCGCCCACGCGGGTGCACTGATCGAAACCGTCGCCGTCCGCCGCAAAGCGCGGGTGAAGCTGCTCGACTCCGACCGATGGTGGGTCACCGACGAGGCGGTGCAGCAGGCCACGCCGACGCTCGTCGCGCGCAGGCGGGCCGCTCGACTCGCCGGACGACGCGTGCACGATGTCACGTGTTCGATCGGCAGTGAACTGTCCGTTCTGATCGGGACGGCGGAGTTGGCGGTGGGTAGCGATCTCGACCCGATTCGGCTTCGCATGGCCGCACACAACGTGCCGGACGCCACCGTGCTGCGCGCAGACGCGCTGACCCCCGACGACGCGGGAGAC
>NZ_BAOX01000417.1:0-3181 GCF_000813105.1 Rhodococcus sp. BS-15
GCGTCGGCAAGACGACGACCACTCTCGGTCTCGGGTCGACGTTCGCGTCGCTGCGCGGAGATTGCGTCATCGCCGTGGACGCGAACCCCGACTTCGGCACCCTGGGGGAGCGAGTTCCGCGTCAGACGTCGTCGACCGTGCGTGATCTGCTGGCCGCCGCACCGCACATTCGTCGCTACTCCGACATCCGCGAGCACACCTCGCAGGCACCGAGTCGACTCGAAGTGTTGGCCGGCGAGCGCGACCCGGCCGCGTCGGAGATGTTCGGCGAGGAGGACTACCGCGCCGTCATCGACATGCTGCAGGTGTACTACAACCTGATCCTGACCGATTGCGGTACCGGGATCATGCACTCGGCGATGAACGGGGTGCTGCAACTGGCGAATGCGCTGGTTCTGGTCAGCTCGCCCGCGGTCGACGGTGCGCGCAGTGCTGCAGCGACGCTGGACTGGCTCGAGCTGCACGGCTACGGCCATCTGGTGGAGCGGACCGTGGTGGTGATCAGCTCGGTTCGCCCGGGTTCGTCGGCGGTGGACATGAACTTGCTGCAACAGCACTTCCTCGAGCGCTGCCGCGCCGTCCTGGTGGTTCCCTTCGACGAGCACCTCGCCGAGGGTGCCGTGGTCGATCTCGACCAGTTGCGTCCCCAGACTCGAAGCGCGTTCGTCGAACTCGCCGCCATGGTGGCCGACGACTTTCCCGCGGCGTCCGGCAGGCACTCCGGCCCACAGCGCTGACGATCATCTGCCCTCGTCGTCGAGGGGTTTCAACCTGATCGGACTCGCGCGCACCAACGCCGTGGGATCGAGATAGTCGCGACCACGTCTGATGCCCCAGTGAAGGCACGTCGACGAGCAGCTCTCGTGCCCCGATGCCAACGAACCCAGCACGGCCCCTCGCCGGACGCGCGCGCCGGGGGTGACCGAGGCCAGCACCGGTTCGTACGTCGATCGCAGTCCGCCCGGATGATCCACCGATACGACGGGCTTGCCCGCGACCGACCCGGCGAACACCACGGTGCCGTCGGCGACGGCCAGTACCGACTGGCCTTCCTCCGCGGCGAGGTCGACACCACGGTGGCCCGGCAGCCAATTCTGCTCGGGACGGTCGAACGGGGTGACGACCTGCGGCTTAGGAGCCAGCGGCCAGGCGAATGCGCCTGTCTGCGCCGCTGCGACCGGCGTCGCGAGCGCTACTGCGGTCGCGAGGCACACCGCGAGTGCGCGGCGCGGGAGAGAGATGTTCACCCGTCCACCATCTCCCGGATCCGAGCGACCGAACGAACCCGGAGGTGATTTGTGGACAGGGAATTTCTTTGTCCACAGGCCTCGGAAACTCTTGACAGTCGGGCCTGGTTATGACGGGGGCGGTGGCAGGTCTACACTGGTCACTTGCGGCCTGTGCGTGCACGGGTCGACTTCGCGCGTCCGCTTCCATCGCATCGTCTGCTTCGAGCAGAATCACCGATACGAGAACCGGTTGTCGGCGGTCCTGAGATCTTCGTGGTGTCAGGTCCGGCAACTTCAGCGGCCGCCAGGGCAGAGGTCACCGACACTCTGCGTCAACCGCACCATCGAAAGAGAGTTCTTCAGCCATGGCTGTAGTAACAATGAAGCAGCTGCTCGACAGCGGCACACACTTCGGACACCAGACCCGTCGCTGGAACCCGAAGATGAAGCGATTCATCTTCACCGACCGCAACGGCATCTACATCATCGACTTGCAGCAGACTCTGACCTTCATCGACAAGGCTTACGAGTTCGTCAAGGAGACCGTCGCCCACAACGGCACGGTTCTGTTCGTCGGCACCAAGAAGCAGGCGCAGGAGTCCATCGCCGCTGAAGCAACTCGCGTGGGTATGCCCTACGTGAACCAGCGCTGGCTCGGTGGCATGCTCACCAACTTCCAGACGGTCCACAAGCGTCTGCTCCGCCTCAAGGAGCTCGAGGCAATGGAGCAGACCGGTGGCTTCGAGGGTCGCACCAAGAAGGAAATCCTCATGCTCACGCGTGAGATGACCAAGCTCGACCGCACCCTCGGTGGCATCCGGGACATGTCCAAGGTTCCGTCGGCCATCTGGATCGTCGACACCAACAAGGAGCATCTCGCGGTTGCCGAGGCGCGCAAGTTGAACATCCCGGTCATCGCGATCCTCGACACCAACTGCGATCCCGACGTGGTCGACTACCCGATCCCGGGTAACGACGACGCGATCCGTTCCGCTGCGCTGCTGACCAAGGTCGTCGCATCCGCAGTTGCCGAGGGCGTGCAGGCGCGAGCAGGTCAGAACACTGCATCCGACGCCAAGCCCGAGGTCGCCGCAGGCGAGCCCCTCGCCGAGTGGGAGCTCGAGCAGCTCGCTCAGGCTTCACCGGCAGCCGATGCTCCCGCAGCGGAAGCTCCGGCAGCAGAGGCTCCCGCAGCCGATGCCCCGGCCGCAGAAGAAGCGCCGGCAGCAGAAGAAGCACCGGCCGCTCAGGCTTGATCGAATTCGGTCCCGGTTCACCCTCAGGGGTGGGCCGGGGCCGCTTCGGTATGTCAGGGTTGTGGTCGGTACGGCTCCGTAGTGAGCCCGTCGATCACGGCCCGAGAACAGCATTTTTCGTCAACGCCCGTACCCAGACTTTGAGGAGGCTCGCCCACGATGGCGAACTACACTGCCGCCGACGTCAAGCGGCTCCGTGAGCTCACCGGCTCCGGAATGATGGACTGCAAGAACGCGCTCGCCGAGAACGACGGCGACTACGACAAGGCCGTCGAGTACCTGCGTATCAAGGGTGCCAAGGACGTCGGCAAGCGCGCCGAGCGCAACACCGCCGAAGGCCTCGTCGTCGCCGAGGGTGGAGTGCTCGTGGAGATCAACTCCGAGACCGACTTCGTGGCCAAGAACGACGAGTTCCAGACGTTCGCCGCGTCCGTTGCGGCGACGGCTGCAGCAGGCAAGCCGGCCGATGTCGATGCCCTCAAGGCGCTCGACCTGAACGGCAAGACTGTCGAAACGGCTCTGAACGAGCTGTCGGCGAAGATCGGCGAGAAGCTCGAGCTGCGTCGCGTCGTGTCCTACGACGGCAACACCGCGACGTACCTGCACAAGCGCAGCGCGGACCTGCCGCCTGCTGTCGGCGTGCTGGTCGAGTACACCGGTGACGGCGATGCCGCGGGCGCGCTGCGCGCGCTGCCA
>NZ_BAOX01000416.1:0-3186 GCF_000813105.1 Rhodococcus sp. BS-15
CTCGTCGGCGATGCGGCCGTGCGCGATCGAACCACCGGCGTCGGTACCTGCGTAGAGGGGAATGCCCGCGTCGTGGGCTCGTCCGACGGTCTCGGCGACGCGTTGGCGCAGCGCCCGCATGTGCCGGGCGTAGACCGGATACCGGGTGGCGGAATCGGCGATGCCGGGGAACGTCTCGATGTTGATCAGCGTGGGTACCAGAGCGGTGCCGTGATCGACCATCATCTCGACGGTCTCGTCGGTCAGGCCGGTGCCGTGTTCGATGCAGTCGATTCCCGCCGCGATCAGTCCGGGCAGGGCATCCTCGCCGAACACGTGGGCTGTCACCCGCGCGCCCTCGGCGTGGGCAGCGGCGATGGCGTCGACGAGGATCGAGTCGTTCCACAGCGGTCGAAGATCCCCCACCGAGCGGTCGATCCAGTCGCCGACGAGCTTGACCCAGCCGTCGCCGAATCGCGCCTGCTGAGCCACCGCCTCGGGCAGTTGCGATTCGTCCTCGATGTCGATCGCCAGACCCGGGATGTATCGCTTGGGTGATGCGATGTGGCGGCCCGCTCGGATGATGCGAGGAAGGTCCTCGTACTCGTCCAGCGCGCGCGTGTCGACCGGTGACCCGGCGTCGCGCAACAGCAGCGCGCCGACGCCTCGCTCGGTCTCGGCCTGCCGGATCGACCCCGTCAGGTCGGTGTGTCCCCCGCCGTATTCGATTCCGACATGGCAGTGGGCGTCGACCAGACCAGGCAGAATCCAACCGCCGTCGTGGACGAAATCCGCGTCCGCAATCGGCTCGGTCGACAGAACGCCGCCGTCGATCCAGAGATCGATCTCCGTCCCGTCCGGCAGTCCGCGGCCCCGCACCCGCATCGCCGACACGTGCGCGCGCTTACTTCTTGGGCAGTTTCAGCTGCGAGAGATCGATGCCCTCGAGTCCCGGCGGCAACTGGTCGAGGCCCTTGGGCATGGACGACAGGTCCGGCATGCCTGCTGGCATTCCGCCCGGCATGCCGGGGAATCCACCGCGGATCTTGGGCTGCGTCGGACCGCGAGCGCCCTTCTTGCCTTTCTTGCCCTTCTTGTTGTTCCGCACCTGCTTGCGTGCGCCCGGCATGCCCATCCGACCGGCCATGGCCGACATCATCTTGCGAGCCTCGAAGAACCGGTCGACCAGCTGATTGACGTCGGAGACCTTCACACCCGAACCGTTCGCGATACGCAACCGACGGGACGCGTTGATGATCTTCGGGTCGGTACGTTCCTGCGGCGTCATGCCGCGGATGATCGCCTGAACCCGGTCGAGTTGCTTCTCGTCGACGTTGGCGAGTTCCTTCATCTGACCGGCACCGGGCAGCATGCCCAGCAGGTTTCCGATCGGCCCCATCTTGCGGACGGCCATCATCTGCTCGAGGAAGTCGTCGAGCGTGAGTTGTCCCGAGCCGATCTTGTTGGCCGTCGCCTCGGCCTGCTCGGCATCGAAGTGCTGCTCGGCCTGCTCGATGAGGCTCAGCACGTCGCCCATGCCGAGGATGCGGCTGGCCATGCGATCGGGGTGGAAGACGTCGAAGTCCTCGAGCTTCTCACCGGTCGACGCGAACATGATGGGCTGGCCGGTGACCTCACGGACGCTCAGCGCGGCACCGCCGCGAGCATCACCGTCGAGCTTGGTGAGAACGACACCGGTGAAGCCGACGCCGTCACGGAACGCCTCGGCCGTGCTGACGGCGTCCTGACCGACCATCGCATCGAGAACGAACAGTGTCTCGTCCGGCTGGACCGCGTCACGAATCCCTGCGGCCTGACTCATCAGCTCGGTGTCGATGCCGAGGCGACCTGCGGTGTCGACGATGACCACGTCGTACTGCTTGCTGCGAGCCTCGGCGATGCCGGACCGGGCAACCTCGACGGGATCGGCAGCCGAGACCCCGAGTGCATTCTCGCCGCCGCCGATGGACGTGCCCGGATGCGGCGCGAAGACGGCGGCTCCGGCCCGCTCGCCCACGATCTGCAGCTGGCTCACGGCACCGGGACGCTGAAGGTCGCACGCGACGAGCAGTGGGGTGTGGCCCTGGTCCTTGAGCCATTTCGCGAGCTTGCCCGCCAGCGTCGTCTTACCGGAACCCTGCAGACCGGCGAGCATGATCACCGTGGGCGGATTCTTGGCGAAGACGAGCCTGCGAGTCTCGCCGCCGAGGATGCCGACCAGTTCCTCGTTGACGATCTTGACCACCTGCTGGGCCGGGTTGAGCGCGCCCGAAACCTCGGCACCCTTGGCCCGGACCTTGATGCGGCCTATGAATTCGCGTACGACGGGCAGTGCCACGTCCGCTTCGAGCAGGGCCAGACGGATCTCACGGGCCGTGGCGTCGATATCCGCGCCGGACAGTCGACCTTTGCCACGCAGGTCCTTGAGAGTCCCGGTCAACCTGTCGGAAAGGGATTCGAACACCGATTGCACTCCTGAGCTAGCCGATCACCGAAAACGAGCCGAATCCGGCACGTTCACCAGACTAGCGGCAGCACGCCGCGTCGTCGCTGGGGCGTTCGACTGTCGTGTCGAACGTGTCGATGCCGACCGGTCAGGCTTTGCGCGCGGAATCGTTCCACGTCACTGCCACACCCCGGGTCGCGAGCCACTGCGCGGGGTCGACCTTGACACCGGAGGGATCGTGCACCTCGAAGTGCAGGTGTGGGCCTGTCGACTGGCCACGGTTGCCCACGGTGGCGATCTGCTGGCCGGCCGACACGCGTTGGCCGGGATGAACGGAGAAGTCGTTGACGTGTCCGTAGACCGTCTCGGTGCCGTCGTCGTGCCGCACCTTGACCCAGAGACCGAAGCCGGATGCCGGTCCTGCGTCGGACACGGTGCCGTCGGCGGCGGCGTAGATGGGCGTCCCGATCGGTGCCGCGATGTCGAGGCCACTGTGCTGAGTGCCCCATCGCGAGCCGAAGTTGGACGTCAACACCCCTGCCACGGGCTGCACTGTGCCCTTCTTCAGCGAGCGCAGGCTCTCGAGGGGTGACTCGACACCGACTCCCACCTGCCCCAGGCCGACATCGTCGAGCCATTGCTGGGCGGCGGCACCGGGATCGGTGACTCCGAACGCGGCCAGTGGGTCGGAGGTCGGTGCCGGCGCGGAGTCCGCAGCAGCCGCGGCTTCGGCAGGCGCGCCTCCGGCGGTGCGGGCTGTA
>NZ_BAOX01000415.1:0-3194 GCF_000813105.1 Rhodococcus sp. BS-15
TGCCACCGGAGGGCACCGAGTTCATCCGACGCGACGGCCGCCCCACTCCCAGGCCGGAAGGGCCACCTCGGCCGGCACCACTCCCGCGCCACAGCCCTCAGCAGGCCTGGTCGCAGGCACCCGAACCCCGATCGGCACAGTCGTATCCAGCACAGTCGAATCCTCCGAATTCGACGCGTCAGTACTCACGTTCCCAGGACGATCCACCGGGTCGCACCGGGTATGCGCCGCGTCAGCAGCCGGAGCCGTTCACCGAGGAGCGCAGGCAACCGGCGGCACCCGCACAGCGAGCCCTGCGCCGACCCGAATCTGCTCGGCCACAACGTGATTCGCGTCCACCCAAGGTCGCGAAGCCGCGCAAGCGCAGACGCTGGGGGCGACGTTTCCTGATCGTGTTGCTCGTTCTCGTGCTGGGCATCGGCGGCGTCGTCTACTACGTCGACAGCTCGTTGACGCGCGTGGACGCCCTCACCTCGTATCCCGGGCGCATCGGCGACACCCCCGGCACCAACTGGCTTCTCGTCGGATCGGATTCGCGAGCCGGCCTGACGCCGGAGCAGGAAGCCTCGCTCGCGACCGGCGGCGAGGTGGGCCCGAGCCGCACCGACACGATCATCCTGATCCACATCCCCGAGGGCAGCGGTGCGCCCACGATGGTCAGCCTGCCGCGCGACTCGTACGTGTCGATTCCGGGCAACGGCCAGGACAAGCTCAACGCGGCCTTCGCATTCGGCGGGCCACCACTGCTGGTACAGACGGTCGAGGGTGCAACCGGTGTGCACATCGATCATTACGCCGAGATCGGATTCGGCGGCTTCGCCGGGATCGTCGACGCGGTCGGTGGAGTCAACGTGTGCGTGCAGAATGCGATCGACGATCCGTTGGCGGGCATCAACATCGCCGCCGGCTGCCAGGATCTCACCGGAGCCGAGGCGCTCGGATTCGTGCGATCCCGCGCGACGGCACTGGCCGACATCGACCGCATGAACAACCAACGCGCGTTCATGTCTGCACTGCTCGAAAAGGCAACCAGCGCTTCGACTTTCCTCAACCCCCTGCGGTTGTGGCCGCTGGTGTCCGACACCGCGTCGTCGTTGAGCGTCGACGAGGGAGATCACATCTGGAACCTCGCCGCGTTGGCCTGGGCGATGCGCAGCGGTCCGGTGACCACAACGGTGCCCGTCGGCGGATTCCAGGACTCCGACGTCGGAAACGTGCTGTTGTGGGACGACACTCGCGCTCCGGCATTCTTCGACGCCATTGCGCAGGATCGCGAGATCCCGCCGGAACTGCTGACCGGCGGCCCTTGAGCGGCAGACGTGAGCGGTAGGCGGGAGAGGAGCCTGCGGAACGACCCTGGGTTGTAAGTTGTGGACCATGACATCGCCGTCTGCTCAGCCCGCCGCCCCCGGCACGTCGTTCCACGATCTTCTGCGCGCCCAGGTGCGGCACGAGTTCACCGCATCGCAGCAGTACGTCGCCATCGCGGTGTGGTTCGACCGCAACGATCTGCCGCAGCTGGCCACGCGTTTCTACGCTCAGTCCGCCGAAGAACGTCGCATGCCATGATGATGATCCGTTTCCTCATCGACAATCGGCTCGAGGTCGACGCGTCGGGCATCGACGACGTGGTGACGGTATTCCAGTCGGTCATCGAACCGGTGGAACTGGCGCTGGCTCAGGAGTCGACGGTGACCGAACAGATCACCGCGTTGGCGCGCGCTGCCCGGGCCGAGGGCGACTACATCGGCGAGCAGTTCACCCACTGGTTCCTCACCGAGCAGGTCGAGGAGGTGGCAGCGATGCAGAGTCTGCTCAACATCGTTCGCCGAGCCGGATCCAACCTGTTCGACATCGAGCAGTACGTCGCTCGCGAGATCGGCTCCACGGTGATCCGCGCCACCAATGCCCCGAAAGAAGCCGGAAGGGCGTAGTTTGCGCCCTGCTCAGGGCAGACATTTAGGATCGACTGTATTAGGCCACGTTCGCCTCAATAAGGCTGGACTTGGATGACAATGCCCTCTGACCAGGCATATCGTCCTGTGCATGAGCGCAGATATCAAGGAAACCAGCCACACCAAGTTCCACGCACTTCTCCGCGACCAGATTCGCAACGAGTTCAACGCCTCGCAGCAGTACATCGCCACCGCGGTCTACTTCGCGAATGTCGACCTGCCGCAGCTGGCGAAGCACTTCTACGCGCAGTCCGTCGAAGAGCGCAACCACGCAATGATGATCGTGCAGTACTTCCTCGATCGCGACATCACGGTCGAGTTGACCGGCGTCGACGCGTCGAAGTCCGTCTTCACCGATCCGCGTGAGGCCATCGCCCTGGCGCTGGCGCAGGAGGAGACCGTCACCGAGCAGATCATCGCGCTGGCGAGCACCGCACGCGAAGAGGGCGACTACCTCGGCGAGCAGTTCATGCAGTGGTTCCTCAAGGAGCAGGTCGAGGAAGTTGCCAGCATGAAGACGCTGCTCAACATCGCCGATCGCGCGGGCCACAACCTGTTCGATCTCGAGCAGTTCGTCGCCCGCGAGATGAACACCAGCGTGACCGCCGACTCGGGCGCACCCACCGTCGCCGGCGGATCGCTCTGATCGACACCGCAACGCAACACGAGTAACGCGCGAACCCTCGCGCTCATACGGGTGGCCGCCCGAACAAGCAGTCCTTGTTCGGCGGCCACCCGGCTCGCGTTCTAGCGCAGAGTGACCTGACGTCCGCGTAGGCCGTCGCGCGAACGCAACTGCGCCGCCGTGAGCGGAGCATCGACAGCCAGAGCCTCGCCCAGCTTCTCGCCGAATTCCTTTGTGGGCGCAGCCCATTCGGTGGGGTGCATCTCGGGATCGAGATCGAACACCGGCACCAGCAGCCCGTGCGTGCGGAACGAACCGGCGTAGCGCGAGCCCTCACCCAAGTTGAGATCACCCGCAGCGTGCAGACGCGCGAGGGCGAGCATCACGTCGTCCTCGCTCTCCGGACGAACCCACCGGATATGCGCCTTGTCGCCTGCATCCACCCACCAGGCTGCGACGACGCCGTCGGCCTCGATCCGCGCCGAGGGCATGATCGCCTGGTTCGCGCGCTCCACGGTGGCAGTCACATCGGCTGCGGGAGTGGCATTTTCAGGAATCCACCAGTTGAAGTCCTGATGGACGGTGATCTCGAGCAGCGCGGACGCGTCGAGCAC
>NZ_BAOX01000414.1:0-3241 GCF_000813105.1 Rhodococcus sp. BS-15
CGTGTGTTGTTTCAGATATTGCACAGTGGACGCGTAGCTTCTTTGTGGTAAGTCCTCGGCCTATTAGTACCAGTCACCTGCATCGGTTACCCGACTTCCAGTTCTGGCCTATCAACCCGGTGGTCTGCCGGGGGCCTTACCCCCTCGAGGGGGTGAGAAACCTCATCTTGGAACAGGCTTCCCGCTTAGATGCTTTCAGCGGTTATCCCTTCCGAACGTAGCCAACCAGCGGTGCTCCTGGTGGAACAACTGGCACACCAGAGGTTCGTCCGTCCCGGTCCTCTCGTACTAGGGACAGCCTTCCTCAAGTTTCTTACGCGCGCGGCGGATAGAGACCGAACTGTCTCACGACGTTCTAAACCCAGCTCGCGTGCCGCTTTAATGGGCGAACAGCCCAACCCTTGGGACCTACTCCAGCCCCAGGATGCGACGAGCCGACATCGAGGTGCCAAACCATCCCGTCGATATGGACTCTTGGGGAAGATCAGCCTGTTATCCCCGGGGTACCTTTTATCCGTTGAGCGACACCGCTTCCACTTGCCGGTGCCGGATCACTAGTCCCGACTTTCGTCCCTGCTCGACTTGTCAGTCTCACAGTCAAGCTCCCTTGTGCACTTGCACTCGACACCTGATTGCCAACCAGGCTGAGGGAACCTTTGGGCGCCTCCGTTACATTTTAGGAGGCAACCGCCCCAGTTAAACTACCCACCAGGCACTGTCCCTGAACCAGATCATGGTCCGAGGTTGAGGTATCCAATACGATCAGAGTGGTATTTCAACAACGACTCCACAGTAACTGGCGTCACCGCTTCACAGTCTCCCACCTATCCTACACAAACCGAACCGAACACCAATACCAAGCTGTAGTGAAGGTCCCGGGGTCTTTTCGTCCTGCCGCGCGTAACGAGCATCTTTACTCGTAATGCAATTTCGCCGAGTCTATGGTTGAGACAGCTGAGAAGTCGTTACGCCATTCGTGCAGGTCGGAACTTACCCGACAAGGAATTTCGCTACCTTAGGATGGTTATAGTTACCACCGCCGTTTACTGGGGCTTAAATTCTCAGCTTCGCTCTTACGAGCTAACCGGTCCTCTTAACCTTCCAGCACCGGGCAGGCGTCAGTCCGTATACATCGTCTTACGACTTCGCACGGACCTGTGTTTTTAGTAAACAGTCGCTTCTCACTGGTCTCTGCGGCCCCACCCAGCTCAGGAAGTAAATTCCGTCACCGGACAGGGCCCCCCTTCTCCCGAAGTTACGGGGGCATTTTGCCGAGTTCCTTAACCATAGTTATCTCGATCGCCTTAGTATTCTCTACCTGACCACCTGTGTCGGTTTGGGGTACGGGCCGTGTAACAACTCACTAGAGGCTTTTCTCGGCAGCATAGGATCACTGAATTCGCCTCAATCGGCTACGCATCACCTCTCAGGCTTGATGAACGGCGGATTTGCCTACCGTTCGCCCTACAGGCTTACACCAGTACAACCACTGACTGGCCCAGCTACCTTCCTGCGTCACCCCATCGCTTGGCTACTACCAGATCAGGTCCCACGCATCCACCACACGCCTCACTCTCGAAAGAGATCAGTCATCTGGATTCAGGGTGGTTAGTGTCACTGATTCACCATGGGCGCGGTTACACGGGTACGGGAATATCAACCCGTTGTCCATCGGCTACGCCTGTCGGCCTCGTCTTAGGTCCCGACTCACCCTGGGCGGATTAACCTGGCCCAGGAACCCTTGGTCATTCGGCGGACGAGTTTCTCACTCGTCTTTCGCTACTCATGCCTGCATTCTCACTCGCGCAGCCTCCACACCTGGATCACTCCGATGCTTCCATGGCTGCACGACGCTCCCCTACCCACCCACACACCTGCACACAAATCCGCAGACTTGCATGGGGCTATTGTGTGAGTGCCGCAGCTTCGGTGGTGTACTTGAGCCCCGCTACATTGTCGGCGCAGGATCACTTGACCAGTGAGCTATTACGCACTCTTTCAAGGGTGGCTGCTTCTAAGCCAACCTCCTGGTTGTCTTCGCGACCCCACATCCTTTTCCACTTAGTACACGCTTAGGGACCTTAGCTGGCGATCTGGGCTGTTTCCCTCTCGACTACGAACCTTATCGCCCGCAGTCTCACTGCCACGCTCTCACTCACCGGCATTCGGAGTTTGGCTGATTTCGGTAAGCTTGTAGGCCCCCTAGACCATCCAGTAGCTCTACCTCCGGCGAGAAACACGTGACGCTGCACCTAAATGCATTTCGGGGAGAACCAGCTATCACGGAGTTTGATTGGCCTTTCACCCCTACCCACAACTCATCCCCTCAGTTTTCAACCTAAGTGGGTTCGGTCCTCCACGACGTCTTACCGTCGCTTCAACCTGGCCATGGGTAGATCACTCCGCTTCGGGTCTAGAACACGCCACTACACACCACGAAGGTGATACGCCCTATTCGGACTCGCTTTCGCTACGGCTACCCCACACGGGTTAACCTCGCGACATGCCACTAACTCGCAGGCTCATTCTTCAAAAGGCACGCCATCACCAGCCATGACGAATCATGCACCAGCTTTGACGGATTGTAAGCGCACGGTTTCAGGTACTATTTCACTCCCCTCCCGGGGTACTTTTCACCTTTCCCTCACGGTACTAGTCCGCTATCGGTCACCAGGGAGTATTCAGGCTTATCGGGTGGTCCCGACAGATTCACAGCAGATTTCACGGGCCCGCTGCTACTTGGGTATCCACAACGACAGTTGCAATGTTTTCGTCTACGGGACTCTCACCCTCTACGACAGGCCGTTCCAGACCACTTCGACTAACACCACAATTTCTCACTGTCGGCCGATCCGGCAGAATCGACAATGCAAACCCCACAACCCTCCATACGCAACCCCTGCCGGGTATCACACGCACAAAGTTTGGCCTCATCCGCTTTCGCTCGCCACTACTCACGGAATCACTATTGTTTTCTCTTCCTGTGGGTACTGAGATGTTTCACTTCCCCACGTTCCCTCCACACACCCTATATATTCAGGTGCAGGTAACACGACATCACTCGTGCTGGGTTTCCCCATTCGGACACCCTCGGATCACAGCTCGGTTGACAGCTCCCCGAGGCTTATCGCAGCCTCCTACGTCCTTCATCGGCTCCTGGTGCCAAGGCATCCACCGTACGCTCTTCATTACTTACAACAAAGATGCTCGCGTCCACTGTGCAATTCTCAAACAACACACA
>NZ_BAOX01000413.1:0-3246 GCF_000813105.1 Rhodococcus sp. BS-15
TGACGTCGAAGCGGGTGGCAGGGGTGCCGAGCCCGGCAGCCGGCCGAACCAGTGATCGGCCTCGCCGCCGAAGGTGCCCGCCCAGGTCAGGGACAGCGTGAGCGACGGCGACCCGTCGTCGCCTGCCATGATTGCCGGCTGAACGGAGAGTTCGCCGGGGGCTGCATCCAGCACCGAGTCGAGTCGAGCGAGCGCCCCCTGCATCTGATCCGCCCCGAACATGACCGCACCCACAGCGACCTCCGGCAATGGGTGCAGGCGCACGGTGAGCTCGGTGATGACACCGAAGTTGCCGCCTCCGCCCCTGATGGCCCAGAGCAGGTCGGCATCCTGCTGCTGCGAGGCGGTCACGATTGATCCGTCGGCCGTCACGAGTTGCGCCTCGACGATGTTGTCCGCGCCCAATCCCACGATTCCACTGAGAGGCCCATAACCGCCTCCGATTGCCCATCCGGTGTACCCCACGTCACTGTAGGTACCGGTAGCGGCGGCCAGTCCATGGGCACCGGCCGCATCCACGACATCGGCGAGACGGGCACCACCGCCCAGTCGCGCCAGCCGGCGGTCGACGTCGATCCGCACCTCACGCATGGCCGACAGGTCGACAGTCAGTCCACCGGCCGTGAGCGCCCGGCCGGCCCAGTCGTGCCCCCCGCTCTTCACCGAGACGGGCATGTTGCTCTTCGCCGCAATCCTCAGGGCCTCCTGCACGTGCTCCGCTCGGGTCGCTCTGACGAGAACACGGGGACGGGCGGTGACGAATCCGTTCCAGATTTCCGTCGACCCGTCGTAGGCCGGGTCCTCTGGCGTGAGTACGGCGAAGCCGGTGGCGTCTCGGGCGAATTTCTCGAGATTCGGTTCGCGTGCGGTATCCACAGTGGTCCTTTCCTCGGAATATGACCGCTCCGGCCGGAACGGTCATCTTCAGTGTTGTAAACGTGATGTGCTGACTCGAGAACGGCGATCCGACGGCCGTGGGGTCCTGCGATGCCGAGGCGCGAAAGACGGGACTACACAATGGCGGACAGCAGGGTGTGACGCCTTGGACCACCGTCACTATGTGTCTTCGAGTCGTGACGATCGACCTGGTCGCTGCCAGATTCGCGCCCCGCTTTCATGAGATGCTGCGGTGAGTTGGGCAACTATTCCTGAAAGCAGCCCGCTGACCGACCCCTGACTGGTCATGGTCATGCGCAACCTGTCACCGTGAGTGACTACCCCGAGGACCAACTCGTTCTCGACCTGGGTGCTCATCACCGGTCCCCAGATCGCCTGCGCCGAAGCGTCAGTGCCGATGTCGCTGGATACACCGAGGTTTGTGATCTCGATGTCCGCGTTCGTGGCGGCGAGCATGGCCTGCTCGGCTCCCCCGGAATCAACCGGATTCAGCGCGGCCAGCGCCAAGACCGACCTACGTGTCGCCTCCAACGTCCGCGCAGTCGCCAACTGCGTTGTGGCGGCGTGGGCGAGTTCCCAGAACGCTGTTCGTGACGGACGGGAGAGAACGACGGAGGTCGCTGTGAAGCGAATGACTACATCGTCTTCGAGTCCGGCTGCGCCGCGCAGATCGATCGGCACATTGATTCGCACTCTGTCCCTGTTCGAGGCCTCGAACAGCGACGTCGCTGCGGCTGCGCACAGCATCGATTGCACAGTGCAGGAATGCAAGCGAGCGCTCCGTCGGATCCGGTCGACGCTGACCTCGTCGAGTTCGGCGTGTCCCACGACAGGCGGAGCAGTCTCATCGAACGGCCGTAGCGATGCTGGAGCTGTCTGCACCATGTGTTCGCTGCCGGGCACCTCGTCCTGGACCGAAGGAATCGGTTCCGGTTCGACCAGCTGCATCAGGTCTTCTTGGCAGATCGGCACCTCACGCGTACGAATATCGTGACCATCCAGGATCGCAAGGAGATCATGCGCCGCGCCCAGAGCACCACGCCCGTCTGCAATCTGGTGCGAGAACGTGAGCACGATGGTGGTACGTCCCGGCGAAGGAGCATCAGGAACTAGTACCGCTCGCGCAAGTGGTCCCGGCGACGGCGGAATCGGCCGCGTCTGTTCGATGGCCGCCTGCGCATGCCACGTGGATGCGGACGCTGTACGCAGCTGGATTGCGTTGTTCGAGAACCGAAAGAGCGGTCTCGATCCACTCCGGTCGATCATTGACGCAAGCAACGGATGCGCTTTCTGAAGACGACGTAGTGCCTCGTCGACCTCGCGCTCGCGTAGTACGCGGCCGCACTCGACAGCGAGCGAGAACTGCACGGGGTTGCGATGGATGTACAGATCGATGATTCGCTCGAACGCACCGAGCGGGCGTAGCTCGTGGCCTGACGCGGCAGTAGCGTTCATCGAAATCCTCTCGTCGGCGGCGGTCGAGGCAGGCCGGGTTGCCGCATTGGTCGTCAACTGGCTGGTCCCTCTCAGCACATTTGAAACTGCGCCCCTGGGGCATGGTCAAATCGATGCCCGATATGTCATACCCGTGTGTCCAGGTCGGGTCTACGGCTCTCGCGGTGCCACGTCCTCGACCGCACAGCGGGATGATCGACGGTGCCCACAGCAGTAGTGGTCGTGTTCGAGGTGGCCGAGAAGTGTTGCCCAAAACTATCACGATCATCTAATATCTCGATTGTCGAGATACTTGGGAGGTTCAGTGAGTCGGATCGGTGACAGCCCCGCAGCTGAGGAGTTCTTTTCGGCGTACGACCGCGTGCTGGCGAAGTGGCCGCTACCCATCGACACCATCGACGTCGAATCCGACTACGGCACAACCCGAGTCAACGCCTCCGGCCCCCTCGACGGACCTCCGGTGGTACTGCTGCCCGGTGGCGGAGCGACCTCGACCGTCTGGTTCGCCAACGTCGCGGCCCTGGCCCGAGGCAACCGGGTCTTCGCAATCGACCCGATGGGTGAGCCCGGGCGAAGCGTGGTCGGTCGCAAACCGATCCGCACGGTCGATGACCTGATGTGCTGGCTCGATCAGGTCATCGGCACTCTCGAGGTCACGCGGACCTCGGTTGTCGGACATGGGTACGGGGCAACGGTGGCACTCGAGTACGCGCTGCAACGGCCGGAGCGAGTCGGCACACTCGTCCTACTGGATCCCCCTTCGCGTTTCGCCGGCATGCGCCTGGCGTATCTTCTGCACGCGGTGCCTATTCTGGTGCGACCGACTCGCGAACGAATGCGTTCTCTGATCCGGTGGGAAACGCAGAACGCGCCGCTCGACGCCGACTGGCTCGA
>NZ_BAOX01000412.1:0-3295 GCF_000813105.1 Rhodococcus sp. BS-15
CGGATCGTTTCGCCGAGCGCGACGGCACCGGGCAGGCGGTCGCCCAGAGCGGCTGCAACCACCGTCTCGACCCATCCCTCGACCAGGGCGAGCAGTGTCTCGAGACGCTCGAGTGCGTGCTTCTGCTCCGGCGTCGTCTGTGGCTCGAAGGCACCCTGTTGCAGGATCGCCTCGATCTTCGACGGATCGGTCAGCGCGGACGGGTCGAGCCCTGC
The DNA here is from genome assembly GCF_000813105.1 of Rhodococcus sp. BS-15. NCBI lineage: Bacteria > Bacillati > Actinomycetota > Actinomycetes > Mycobacteriales > Nocardiaceae > Rhodococcus > Rhodococcus sp. BS-15. The sequence goes on from NZ_BAOX01000412.1 coordinate 216, forward strand.
GGCGGCCTCTTCGATGGCCGAGAAGTCCATCCGGATGCCGCGCGCGTACTCCTCGACGGTGGCCAGAACCCGCTGCCGCAGCCACGGGACGTGGCTGTAGAGCCGCTGGTGGGCGGCTTCACGAGCGGCGAGGAACACCAACACCTCACGGTCGGGCTGTTCGAGTCCCTCACTGAACGACGCGATGGCCGACGGCAGCAGCGCCGCCGTTCCCGACGGTCCGAGGGGCAGGCCGATGTCGGTGGACGTCAGAACCTCCTTGGACAGCTGGCCGAGAGCTTGGCCGAGTTGCGAACCGAACGCCATCCCGCCCATCTGCGTCAGCATGCCCATCATCGGCCCGGCCATCTGCTGGGCCTCGGCGGGCAGTCCCGATGTCCACATGCCCGAGATCTGCTCGGCGACGGGGTCGCACAGGCGTTTCCAGGTGTCGATCGTGTTGTCGAGCCAGTCGACCGGTGTCCACGCAACGGTCTTGGTGGCACCGGCCGGCAAAGTCGTCGCCCCGTCCAGCCACAGCTCGGCCAGGTGCGCGGCGTCGGTGACGGCCTCTCGTTCGCCTGCCGACACCGGGCTGAAATCGCCCATCTGCTGGCGTGCCAGCTGCTTGGCCAGGTCGTAGTTCACCGGTCCCGACCCGGTCCCGCCTGCGGCTCCCATTCCGCTGAGCATCTGGCCGAACTGAGTGAGCATCTGGCCCAGCTGTGCGGGGTCGAAGCCCTCGCCACCGAAGCCGAAACCGGCAGGGTTGCCCGAGCCGTCCGGATCCTTCTTCTTGTCCGGGTCGTCGTCGGAGGCACCGAAACCAAAATTGCTCATGACTCAACGGTACAAGCCCAACGAACGGAGAGAGTGGTGGATCGTCACGCTGACGGCGAACAGTCCGGGCCGTGAGAAGTCGGCGCGGACGCACTCGACAGGGGCGGTCTGCACAGTCGACCGTATTCGGATCTAGTGTCTACGGAGTGAACCGAAGGATCGCCACTCTCGTCGCTGCGCTGCTACCCGTGGTGGTGCTGGGCGTCACCGGCTCGGTCGTCACCGTTCCGTTCGCCGCTCTCGGCCCCGGCCCGACGTACAACACTCTCGGTGACGTCGACGGGGTGCCCGTGGTGCAGATCGACGGAACCGAGGTCGATCCGACCGCGGGCCACTTGAACATGACGACCGTGGCCGTGCGCGATCAGCTCAATTTGTTCGAGGCTCTCGGCTTCTGGGCCAGCGGCAGGCAAGGACTGGTTCCGCGCGAGGAGGTCTATCCGCCGGACAAGTCGAAGGAAGAAGTTCAGGAAGGCAATCAGGCGGACTTCGAGCAGTCGGAGTCCAGCGCCGAACTCGCCGCGCTGCATCATCTGGATCTGCCGGTGTCGCTGGCGGTGGCCAGCGTGGCCGATGACGGGCCCGCTGTCGGAGTGCTGAACGTGGGGGACACGCTCGTCTCGGTCGGCGACACCCCCGTGGCCACGGCCTCCGCGGTTCGTGAGGCGGTCAGCTCCCGAGCCCCGGGTGATTCCGTCGAGATCGAGTACGTCCGGGACGGCATCACACGGACGGGTTCGGTGGTACTCGGAGCCCGGCCCGACGACGACACGTTGGGGTACCTCGCGTCACGCCCGAGGAGCAGCCCGATGTGCCGTTCGAGGTGAAGTTCAACCTCGCCGACGTCGGCGGACCGTCGGCCGGACTGATGTTCAGCCTGGCCGTGGTCGACAAGCTCAGTCCCGGTGAGCTGAGCAACGGAGAGTTCGTCGCGGGGACGGGAACCATCGACGCCGAAGGCACGGTCGGCCCCATCGGCGGTATTCCGTACAAGCTGATCGCCGCCCGCGAGGCCGGAGCCACCACGTTCCTGGTGCCGGACGCCAACTGCGGTGAGGCGCAACAGAACGTCCCCGACGGCCTCAGATTGGTGCGTGTCGAATCGTTGGACAGTGCTGTCGACTCGCTGCAGGCGATCGGCTCGGGCGGCGACGCGCCGTCCTGCAGCTGACCCGGCCCGGCCGCTAGTCGTCGTCGACGACGTCGAACGTCGCGTAGAGGCCGTGCACGACGTTGGGGGCCAGGTCCGGCGCGATACGAAGGTCGATGGGCGCGAATGGATCGGCGTCCTCGTCCGGGTGCAACTGCAGCAGAGTCAAGGACGGACCGTCCTTGAGTACGGCGACGATCAACCGAGCATCCCGTTTCTCGGGATGGTTCTCGGCAGCCGAGCGCGCGGCCTCGTCGGCCGCATCGGGATCGGCGAGCAACGGCATCAAGGCATCGTCGAGTGTCGATTCGGCGGCGGGGGGAAGGACCACGATCTCCTGGACCAGTGCGCATCCGACGACACCTTCGGGCCATGTGGAGGTGGCCAGGAACTCGTCCAGGGCGGGGGAGCCGCCGGTGATGTCCTCGGGCAGCGAATGTTGCTGAATGGGAGTCAGTGCAGCGCCGTCGGCAAGATCGTCGAGGAGTCCGGGCTCTGCCGCGGCGAGCGCTGCGGTGGGTACCAACGCGAACATCTGCGGGGCCTGGTGCCAACCGCCTGCCTCGACGAAATCCGCCACTTCGCGAGCACATCGAGCCAGAGCCTCGGCCACTTCCTGCCCACCCGACTCGGGGTCGAACTCGTCACCGAAATGGTCTTCGCCGGGCAGTCCGTTGCTGTCGTTGCTCACCGCACTATCCTCGCATCCGGATGGTTCCATGGACGCCGACGCTCCTGACCTGCGACCAGCAGTGGCCGCAGTACGGGCGTCGCAGCCGTAGGATCAACGTACGTACAGTAGGGCGAAACGGACATGCGGCGCACGACGAGTGCGCCGAAGAAGTCATCTGCGGCGCCGGTCGGCGTCGCCCGAAGTTGGAGTGTGGCACGTGGGCATGAGGCCCCCCACCGGTATGCCGTCCTTGTCGCGGCGAAGCCGGATCTTGCTCGTATTGGCCTTGGTAGCAGCAGGTCTGCTTCTCATCGGTCCCCGTCTGATCGACGTCTACACGAACTGGCTGTGGTTCGGTGAGGTCGCCTTCCGCGGCGTGTACACCACTACTCTGCTGACGCGGTTGGTGATCTTCCTCGTCGTTGCCCTGGCCGTCGG
>NZ_BAOX01000411.1:0-3315 GCF_000813105.1 Rhodococcus sp. BS-15
GCCCCAACCACCAAGGACACCGACATGACCGAACTGCACAACCGCGGCCCGTCCAACGGCGACTTCGCCCGCGAATTCGCCCAGCTTCAGAACGGCACCACTCCCGCGCCGGATCCCGTGAAGATCCCCACCTCCGAGAAGGTCACGTCCTGCCTCGCGATGGGGCCCATCCCCTTGCGTCAGCTCGTCGGAACCGGCGCGATCGTCCGCGAATACAGTCGCCTTCCCGAACCGCCCGTCGGTGAGAGTTGACGTTGATGGAAGGCAAGGTCCGCAGCGTACCGATCACGAAGGCCGAAGACAGTCTGGAGAAGGCCTCACGCGGCCCCATCGCCGGCAGTATCTCGCTGATCAAGAGGATCTTCGCCGGGATCAACCAGATCGACCGGAACATCGAGCTCCGTAGCGAGCGGGTGATCGTCGGCCCGAACCACGAGCGCCTCACCCCCGACCAGGCTCAGGCCAAGCACGATGAGCTCCGCGGGGTGATCGACGGTGCCCACCGCAACGGTGCGACCGGCCACTATCGCGACCGTGACCGCAACACCAGGACCGAGAAGTTGTTCCTCGCGATCGACTTCCCGATCTTTCTGTTCTTGACGATGGGTCTGCTCAACGCCAACATCGTTCTCGCGCTCACCGGCGATGTCGGCCAGATCATCAAGATGGCCGTCGCTGCGGTGTTCGCGGTTCTGGGCACTCTCGCGTTCACCTGGATCACCCGCCTCACCGGGCGCAGGCACCGCCGCTTCAAGACCATCGACGCCACCATCGACCGCAACGGTGCGTCCTTCAAGAGGATCCTCGCCGAACGTGTCGGGCTCGGCGCGCTCGTCTCCATTGCCGCTATCGTGATGATGCTGCGGATCATTCACGACGGCAACGACGCCGGAGCCCCGATCTACGTGATGATTCCTCTGGCGATCTTCTTCGCCCTGGTCATCGGCGGATCCGGTTACGTCAACTACATGTCCGAATACGAGAACGGCTCCGAGACCACCGAACAGCTCGATGCGGTCACCGCCCAGCTCACCCGCCGCTCCGCCGATATCGAGAACAACCGGGCCGAACGCGCCGAACTCGTCGAGCAGGCCGGACTCAAGCTCGCCGACCTCAACCGCCAGATCACCGATGCCACCGAGCACGCCCGCCTCGTCGTGACCCGCAGCAGTGCCGACAAGGCCATCACGATCGCCCGCTCCTACGTCGGCCGCCAGGACCCGCTGCCCGCCCCGACCTTCCAGGTCGACAGTTTCGCCCTCGCTGTCGCCCAGGCTGGGCAGCTCACCGAGCACCACCAGCTGCTCGTCTCCGGTCACGCCCCCGCCGACCTCGCCGACAGCCGCAATCCGGAATCCGTACTCGGACTCACCACCAAGGAGAACTGACCATGAGCTTGAAGGATCGCCTCAACCGCGCACAGGCCGTCATCGGCATCGTCGGGGCACTCGCCGGCTCCGGCGGTGACCCCACGGTCAAGAACACCGGCCCCAGCCTCGCCAAACGCCAGGCCGACTACACCAAGGAAGTCCGCCTCCCGCAGACCCGCCGCGACACCGACCGCATCCTCCGCGAAGCGACCCGCACCAAGAACGACGCCCTCAAGAACACCCATCTCCTCGACAAGAAGGACCGCAAGAAGCTGGATTAGCAATCTGAATAAGGCCCCGACACGAAAGGCGTGTCGGGGCCCGATCAGTCTGTGACGGCGATACATCCAGGCTCAGGGCCCCGACGTGGGGCCGTCGGCCTCACCACGAGCAAGACGCCGCCACTCCAAAGCAGTGCGACCCCCGATAGCGCCATCTAGCCCGAACTCCTCGGCAACCGCTGCGAGATTGGAGGCGGCCTTCAGGGTTGAGGGACCACCGCGTTCGTAGGCGAGCAGCCACCAGTCGACGGCGGTGCGCCCTTCGACGACGGTATTCGGACCCATCTGATACGCGGCATTTCCGAGGTTCAAGGCGGCGTCGACGCTGCCACGTTGTGCGGCAAGCAACCACCACCCGGTCGCGGAGTGGCCACCGACAACGGTGTTTGGGCCCGCCCGATCGGCAGCAAACCCGAGGTTGTACGTCGCGCGGGTGTCTCCCCGGTTGTGGGCGATCAGCCACCATTCGATGGCGGTGCGACCTTTGATGACGGCGGTCGGATCGGCCTGGTATGCGTCAAGTCCGAATCGGTATGCGGCATCGGCGCTTCCGCGTTCGTGGGCGATCAGCCACCACTCGATGGCGGTGCGGCCTTGAATGGCGGTTTCAGGGCCGGTAGCGCGGGCGGCGTTTCCGAGGTTGAACGCGGCGTCGGGGCTGCCATGCTCGGCCCCGAGCAACCACCATTCGGTGGCGGTCCGTCCTTCGACGATGGCGTCGCGACCGATGCTGGCCGCGACTATGCCCAAATTGTCCGCAGCGGATGCGTGGCCGTTCTCGGCCGCAAGAGCCCACCATTCGGTGGCGGTCCGTCCTTCGATGATTGCGTCCAGACCCGCTTCGTGAGCGGCAACTCCGAGGTTATGAGCCGCACCGACGTTTCCGTTCTCGGCGGATATTCTCCACCACTGAATGGCGGTCCGTGCTTCGACGATTGCATTCGGACCTGCACGGTCGGCTGCTATACCGAGGTTGTAAGCGGCGGCGGGGTGCCCGCGTGCTGCGGCGATCCGCCACCACCCTACGGAAGAACGACCGTGGAGGATTGCGTCGGGACCGATCTCGTTTGCGGCATCTCCGAGGTAGTAGGCAGCGTCGGGGTTGCCGCGTTCGGCGGCAAGCAACCACCAGCCGGTGGCGGTGCGGCCTTCGACGACAGCATCGAGGCCGAATTGGTTCGCAACGGTTCCTAGATTCAAGGCGGCGGCGGCCATGCCGCGTTCGTGCGCGATGAGCCACCACTGGGTGGCGGTGCGGTCTTCGACGACGGCGTCGAGGCCTACTTGGTTCGCAGCGTTTCCTAGGTTCAAGGCGGCGGCGGCCATGCCGCGTTCGTGCGCGATGAGCCACCACTGGACCGCGGTGCGTCCTTCGACAACCGCATTTGTACCCGCCCGCGCAGCGGCGATTCCGAGGTTGAATGCAGCGGCCGCCATGCCCTGTTCGGCGGCGATCATCCACCAGCCTGTGGACGTGCGGCCGTGAATGAGAGTGGCGGGGCCGAGCTTGTCGGCGATGGCTCCAAGGTTGTGCGCCGCTACAGCGTTCCCTTGATGGGTGGCGGGGAGTAGCCAGGCTACAGCGGTGTCGGTGCGGTCGTGGACGTACAGGAATTCTGAGGTGCGTAGGACTCGTAGGGTGGAGAGGGTGGTGGGGTCGAGAT
>NZ_BAOX01000410.1:0-3316 GCF_000813105.1 Rhodococcus sp. BS-15
CAGCGCGGTGATGTGCGCGGCCGTGGCCGCGGCGTTCGCGCGCACGTCGTTTTCGCTCGATCGGTCCGCAGCGTTTCTCTTCGATTGCCGCCGCTATCTTCCGCCGTCGACGGTCGTGCTCGGCAACTTCGCTGCCGGGATCCGGTTCTCCGACATCGATCCCACCTCGGCTGGGGAGGTGCACGGGGCACTGTCCGGTGCCATCGCCAAGGGTCGTCCGATTGCATCGGCGACGATCAGCACCATCAAGTACAAGCGTGAACACAAAGCCGTCTCCGGGGTGTTCGGCGACAAGGTCCCAATGGAACCGAAGGTCCAGCTCATGTACTCCGACCTCGGTAGGGTCAGGCAGCTGGAGCAGGTCTCCTGGGTTGCCGAGCCGGCCGACCGCGCCTTCTTCGTGATCGCCGATCCGGGCCAACCGGAGTCGGTGATGATCACGATGGAGACCATCGGTTCGGTCGTGTTCGTCTCGGCGTCGTTCCACGACAATGTTTTCGACAGTCACACCGTGCAAGCCGCACTCGATCTCGTAGCAGCGAACCCCCTCTCATTGCTGGCCCCTCAGGAGAAGACTGCATGACCACCGAAGCGAAGCGTCCCACTTCGAGTTCCATCGCGCCCACGACGTCTGCACCGGTGCGATCGGGTTTCGTCGCCCATGTCGCTCGTTGGGCCGGGTTGTCGGTGGTGCAGTTCGTCCTCGTCGAGTACATCGTCTCGGCCACGTGGCGCGGGCTCTACAGCTACCGGAACAACTACATCAGCGAGCTCGGCGTTCCCTTCTGCGGGCCAACCGGCAACTGGCCGTGCAGCCAGCTCTACGTCCTGCTCAACGCCTCGATGGTGCTGTTCGGTGTGGCGATCGCGGCGGTGGGCGGATCCTGGTACATCGTCCGCCGGATCGACGGTAGGGCTGCGTCGTTCTTCCTCGTCGCAGGCGCGGGTGCCATCACCGCCGGCGTGATCAACCAGGGCGTCAACTACCCGATCCATTCGTTCGGTGCCACCGCGTTCTTCGTCTTCGGCAACTTCGGCCTCGTCATCGCCGGCGGGCACCGGAGTCTGCGACGCCCCATCCGCATCGTGGTGACCACACTCGGTGCCGTCGGCCTGGCCGGATACTTCGCCTACATGAGCGGTCACGAGTTCGGTCTCGGCATCGGCACCATGGAACGCATCGCCACCTATGCACTGCTCGTGGGCATAGTCGTACTGTCGGTCTCGCAGTTCAACGCGACGCGAGTGCCGAAGAACGTCGACGAGACCGCGTGAGTCGTCACTCCGCGTCCAGCCGAGAGTCCGGAGCGGGAACCGTCGAGGTTTCGCGGCTTCCCGGAACCGGACTCATCGTCGAGCCTCCCCGACGGCGCTGGCCTTCCGTTCTCGCGTTCCTCGTCGTGCTCGGTCTTGTCATCACCGGCACCGTGTACGGGCTTTCTCAACGCTCGGACGGAGCCGGCATCGATCCCGACTCCACCGCGCAGGGCACCGTCGACGCGAGGTCGACGACGTCGGCGTCCAACACGGCAGCCGCCAAGCCCGGTTTCACCGTCTACGACGACTTCTCGGGGACGGCGGGCGACGCGGTGGCGAACGACCGGTGGAGTCACGATGTCGGCCGGACCGGCTGGGGCAACAACGAGAAGCAGGACTACACCGATTCGACCGAGAACTCGTCTCTCGACGGCGAGGGCAACATGGTCATCAAGGCCATGCGCAACGGTGACGGATACACCTCGGCCCGAGTGACCACCAAGGACAAGTTCGAGTTCACCTACGGCCGCATCGAAGCTCGGATCAAGATGCCCGCCGGAGCCGGACTGCATCCGGCGTTCTGGATGCTCGGTACCGACCTGGACTCCGTCGGCTGGCCGCTGTCCGGCGAGATCGACATCATGGAAACGCTGAACCAGGCCGATCAGTACCACACCGGAATTCATGCCCCCCAGCCCGATTCGTTGACGAGCCAGAAGGTGGACGCGGGCGGGATTCCCCCGGAGCCGCTGTCCGAGAACTTCCACACCTACTGGGTCGAACGCTCACCGGGTCGCGTGACCACCGGCATCGACGGCACCACCTTGGCCACCGTCACTCCGGACGACCTGATCGGCGGCGACGACTACTGGGTCTTCGACAAGCCGTTCTTCCTGCTGTTCAACGTCGCCGTTGCCGGCGACTGGCCCGGTCCCACCGACAACTCCACGCCGTTCCCGGCGACCATGACGGTCGACTGGGTGCGGTATCGCGCCGACTGAGACTCCGCTGTACCTGCCCGTACGTGTAACCCCGAAAGGACCCTCCCGTGTTACCTCCCGCACTCCCCAGACTCCAGTCTCCCGAATGGGACGGTGCCGTGTGGATCGGTGACATCGACCTGGAGCTGGATCTGCCGGAGTCTCTCGACCTCGACGATTCCGACGGTTACCACCGTGCCCGGCTGTTGATCCGACGCGGACTGGACCCGCTCGGCTTCGTCGAGCTCGATGTCGTCGACGGAGCGGTGGCGGCAGCGATGTACGCGCGGCGGCCATGTCGCTCGCGCAGGTTCCGATGCCCGACGCGCTGCCCGACACCGATCGGGCACTGCCGCCGATCACGTGGTGATCTGCACTCGCGACCGAGTGGACCATCTGAAGGGCGCGCTTGCGTCGGTGTCCGCTCTGGACTACCCCGACTTCGAGGTGGTCGTCGTCGACAACGCGTCCCCGACCGATGCCACGCAACGGTACGTTCGCGGGCTGGGCGACCCCCGCTTGCGCGTCGTGTCCGAGCCGACGGCGGGTCTGTCGAGGGCCAGGAACACCGGGTTACGGGCAGCGCGGCACGACATCGTCGCCTTCACCGACGACGACGTCGCCGTCGACGCCAGGTGGTTGCGGAGCATCGCGCGCGGCTTCGGGCGGGCCGATCGGGTGACGTGTGTGTCCGGCATCGTGCCGAGTGGGGAGATCAGGACTCAGGCGCAGGCGTACTTCGATCGCCGCGTCGGGTGGGCGAGTTCGGTGACGCCTCGGGTCTACGACCTGAAGAAACCACCGGCCGACGTTCCGCTGTTTCCGTTCCAGGTCGGGATGTACGGAACCGGAGCCAATTTCGCGGTCGACCGCGGACGGATGTTCGATCTGGGCGGCTTCGACGAGGCACTGGGGGTGGGATCCCCGACCAACGGCGGTGAGGACCTCGACATGTTCTTCCGGGTTCTGATGGCCGGCGACAAGCTGGTGTACGAGCCTGCGGCAATCGTGTGGCACCGCCACCGCGCCGACTCCGAGGCGTTGGCGGTGCAGGCGCGCGGGTACGGGCTCGGACTCGA
>NZ_BAOX01000409.1:0-3324 GCF_000813105.1 Rhodococcus sp. BS-15
GGCGGACGTACAGTCCGCCGTACGTGATGACGGCGATCGGGGACTCGGATCGGCTGCGCGCGGCGTTGAAGAACGAGCCGGGTGTCCGGTTGTACGAGCAGTACGCACTGCGATACGGCCTCCGCTACGACGTCGCAGCGTCCGAGGATCTCTCGGTGCCCGCGTACGAGCAATCGGTGCGCATGCGGTATGCACAGCCTCGCTGAGTACGCTGTCCGCATGCGTATTCTCGTCGTCGACAACTACGACAGCTTCGTCTTCAACCTCGTCCAGTACCTGGGCCAGCTGAATGCCGATGTCGAGGTCTGGCGCAACGACGACGAGCGCCTCGCCGACCGCGATGCCGTCGCGGACCGGTTCGACGGCATTCTGCTCAGCCCGGGACCGGGCACGCCGCAGCGCGCAGGTGCCACAATGGATCTGGTCTCGGCCAGCGCTCGCACGAAGACGCCCCTGCTCGGGGTCTGTCTGGGCCATCAGGCGATCGGCGCAGCCTTCGGTGCCACGGTGGAGAAGGCCCCGGAACTGCTGCACGGCAAGACCAGCCTGGTGCACCATTCGGGCGTCGGAGTTCTCGAGGGGATGAACGAGCCGTTCACCGCCACTCGCTACCACTCGCTGACCGTCCGGGAAGACACGATCCCGGCCGAACTCGAAATCATCGGGCGCACCGAATCCGGCCTGGTGATGGCGATGCGGCACACCGAGCTACCGATTCACGGCGTCCAGTTCCACCCGGAGTCCATCCTCACCGAGGGCGGACACCGCATGCTGGCGAACTGGCTCACCGTCTGCGGGATGCCCACCGATCCCGGCCTCGTCGCCAAGCTCGAAGCTCAGGTCTCCGAAGCCTTCGCCTGAGCTCGACGCGAGGTGGCTAGCCGTTGGGGATACCCAGCACCCCGATGCTCACGGTGATGGTGTCGGTCTTGCTGATCTCGGAGCCCGCCGGCTGAGTCTGGTTGACGATTCGGCCGACCATCAGTGGGTCGAGTGTCGACTGGCTCGACGTCGACAGGTTCGACACCGTTCCGGTCCAGCCGGCCGATTCCAGTGCCGTCAACGCCTGGGTCTCGGTGAGGCCGGAGAGGTCCGGCATCGGGATCTTGTCGCCGTTCGAGACCCGCAACGTCACGACGGTGTTCTCGGCGACGTTGGCACCACCGGCGGGGTCCGTCGAGACGACCTGTCCCACAGGCTGACTGGAGTCGATGTTCTGTATCTGAACGCGGAGGCCGGCACCCTCGACGTTCGGCTGCGCGACGTCGACGAGCTGGCCGACGACGTTGGGCATCCGTACCTGCGCCGGCCCCGAACCGAGCGTGATGCGAACCTGCGAGTCGGCGTTCATGCTCACACCCGAGGACGGGTTCTGCTCGACGACCCGGTCGAGGTTCTCCGGCGTCGACGGTGCACGGGCGACGGTGGGATCGAGTTCGAGGCCCACCTCGTTCAAGCGTCCGACGCCTCCTGTTGGGTGCGTCCGGTCAGTCGCGGCACCTGCACCTGCTGAGGGCCCGAGGAGACGTCGAGCTGAATGTCTCCGGGCGATTCGGTCTGCGACCCCATGGCCGGGTTGGTGCCGATCGCGGAGCCCTCGGGAACCGACGCATCCGGCCTCTCCTGCACGGTGACGCGTAGGCCGACGTTCTCGAGCTGGCTCTGGGCCTCGTCGGCGGACAGCCCGGCGACGGACGGCACAGTGACGGTCGTGGGGTCCGCACCGGGACCGAGCGACCACAGGAATGCTCCGACGATCGCGACGACGATGATCGACGCCGCGGAGATCAGCGCGATCTTGAGGCCTCGACGGTTCCTGGGTTCGTCCTCGGGTTCGGCGTGCCTCGACGTACGGGGCGTGGCGGCGGCACCTGCGGCCGGTTTGTCCGCGCCGGAGAAGTCCGCCTGCCGGGAATCGACCGATCCGAGGATCGTGGTGCGGTCCTCGTCGTTCATGACCATCGGGGCGCTCGGCCGTTGACCTCCGAGGACACGGACCAGGTCGGTGCGCATCTCGGCGGCGCTCTGGTAGCGGTTGGCGGGGTTCTTGGCCATCGCCTTGAGGATGATCGAGTCGAGTTCGCGCGGCACCGTGTCGTTGACCAGCGACGGCAGCTGAGGATCCTCGCGCACGTGCTGGTAGGCGACGGCGACCGGCGAATCACCCTTGAACGGGGGCTCGCCGGTGAGGATCTCGAACAGCACACATCCGAGGGAGTAGACGTCCGATCGAGCGTCGACTTGTTCGCCGCGTGCCTGCTCGGGCGAGAGATATTGAGCGGTTCCGATGACGGCTGCCGTCTGGGTCATCGGCGACGAGGAATCTGCGATGGCGCGCGCGATGCCGAAGTCCATCACCTTCACCGCGCCTGCGTTGTTGATCATGATGTTCGCGGGTTTGACGTCGCGGTGCACGATTCCGTTGCGGTGGCTGAAATCGAGTGCGGCACAGACGTCGGCGATGACCTCCATGGCTCGACGCGGTGCCATGGGTCCTTCGGCGCGCACGATGTCGCGGAGGGTGTCGCCGTCGACGTATTCCATGACGATGAACGGGAGCGGACCGGCTTCGGTCTCGGCTTCACCGGTGTCGTACACGGCGACGATGGCGGGGTGGTTCAGTGCGGCCGCGTTCTGGGCTTCGCGTCGGAACCGCAGGTAGAACGTGGGGTCGCGAGCGAGATCGGCGCGCAGAACCTTGATGGCGACGTCGCGGTCGAGCCGAGTGTCACGTGCCAGATGAACCTCGGACATGCCGCCGAAACCGAGTATTTCGCCCAACTCGTAGCGAGAGGAGAGCGTACGGGGAGTCGTCATGGTTGTCCTCGAGGATCTTGCTGGGATGGAATCTCGATCAGCGGCCGTCTCGTGGTCGTCTGCGTGGGCTGTTCCGAGGTCGTCGTGGTTTCTTCGGTGGTCGTCGGCTCCTGCGTGGTGGTCGTCGTCGTGGTCGTGGTGGTCTCTTCGGTGGTGGTTGTTTCTTCGGTGGTCGTCGTGGGTTCGGTCGTTGTGGTCGTGGTGGTGGTCGGCTGCGTGGTGGTGGTGGTCGGCGGCACGAACGGCGTCGGCGAGTCGTCCCTGCCCCCGGTCAACAGCACGTATCCGCCGATGAGGATGGCGAGAAGCAGCAGTCCGGCACCGCCCCAGGCGAGGGCCTTCTGCGCCGACGACATTCCGGTGGCCTCGGGCACTGCGCCCGCAGCCGTTCCGGTGGCCGGTCCGCGGTACTCGCGCTGCGACGTCGGCATCATCTGGGTGCTCGACGGCGCAGGGGCTGGGTACGACGCCCCGGGCATCATTGACCTGCCGGTGCCCGTACCGCGG
>NZ_BAOX01000408.1:0-3327 GCF_000813105.1 Rhodococcus sp. BS-15
CGACGATCTCGCCGACGTTCTTCGCATTGACCGATCCGCCGTAGAGCACGCGCACGCCCGCGGCGACCTCGTCCGAGGAGAGCGACTTCAGTTCCTCGCGGATGGCGCCGCACACTTCCTGAGCGTCCGACGCCGACGCGACTCGGCCGGTGCCGATGGCCCACACCGGCTCGTAGGCGATCACGATCTTGGAGATGTCCTCGGCCGACAGTCCGTCGAGTGACCCGCGCAGCTGTGCGACGTTGTAGGCCACGTGCTCGCCGGCCTCGCGGATGTTCAGACCCTCTCCGATACACACGATCGGGGTGAGTCCGTTCTTCAGGGCCGCCTTCGTCTTGGCGAGCACGACGGCGTCGTCCTCGCTGTGCAGCGTGCGTCGTTCGGAGTGACCGACGACGACGAAGGTGCATCCCAGCTTGGCCAGCATCGATCCGCTGATCTCGCCGGTGAAGGCTCCCTTGTCCTCGGACGAGACGTCCTGCGCACCGTAGGTGAGCAGCAGTTTGTCGCCCTCGACCAGGGTCTGCACGCTACGGATGTCGGTGAACGGCGGGATCACCGTCACATCGACCTTGTCGAAGTACTTCTCGGGCAACGAGAAAGCGATCTTCTGCACCAGCGAGATTGCCTCGAGGTGGTTGAGGTTCATCTTCCAGTTGCCCGCGATGAGCGGCTTACGTGCCATGCGTTACGCCTCCAGGACGGATAGGCCGGGGAGCTGCTTGCCTTCGAGGTATTCGAGGGATGCACCGCCGCCGGTGGAGATGTGCGAGAAGCCGTCGTCGGGCAGCCCGAGGGTGCGTACCGCAGCCGCGGAGTCGCCGCCGCCGACGACGCTGAAGGCGCCCTTCTCGGTGGCTCCGATGATCGCTTCGGCGATGCCCTTGGTGCCGGCCGAGAACTTGTCGAACTCGAACACGCCGGCCGGTCCGTTCCAGAAGACGGTCTTGGCGTTGGAGAGAACCACGGCGAAACGACTGACCGAGTCGGGTCCGATGTCCAGGCCCATCCAGCCGTCCGGAATCTCGGACGCCTTCACGGTCTTCGCCTCGGCGTCCGCCGCGAACTTGTCCCCTACGACGATGTCGACGGGCAGGTGGATCACGTCGCCGAAACGCTCGAGCAGGTCCTTGCAGACCTCGATCTGATCCTCCTGCAGCAGCGAGTTCCCGACCGAATATCCTTGCGCGGCAAGGAACGTGAATGCCATGCCGCCGCCGATGACGAGGGTGTCGACCTTGGGGGCCAACGCCTCGATGACGCCGAGCTTGTCCGAGACCTTGGAGCCGCCGAGCACCACCGCGTACGGACGCGCGGCGTCCTCGGTCAGCTTGGCCAGCACCTCGACCTCGGCAGCGACGAGTGTGCCCGCATAGTGGGGCAGCAACTGCGCCACGTCGTAGACCGACGCTGCTTGCGGTGCACGACGCCGAATCCGTCGGAGACGAACGCCGCGTCGTCGCCGGCCAGAGCAACGAGTTCACGGGCCAGTGCAGCTCGCTCGGACTCGTCCTTGCTGGTCTCCCGCGGATCGAAGCGAATGTTCTCGAGCAGCAGTACGTCGCCGTCGGTCAGACCCTCGGCGCGAGCCTCGGCGTCCTGACCCACCACGTCGCCCGCGAGCTGAACGTGGCGTCCCAGCAGCTCGCCCAGTTTCGCTGCGACCGGAGCCAGGCTGTACTTCGCGTCGGGCTTGCCGTCGGGACGACCGAGGTGCGCGGTGACGATGACCTTGGCACCCGCCTCGACCAGTGCCCGAAGAGTCGGGATCGACGCCTGGATACGGCCGGGATCGGTGATCGTGCCGTCCTCGAGCGGGACATTGAAGTCCGATCGCACGAGGACGCCACGGCCTTCGACACCGGCATCGAGCAGATCCTGCAGTGTCTTGACAGCCATCGGTGTCAGAGGGACTTGCCGACGAGACCGATGAGGTCGGCGAGGCGGTTGGAGTAGCCCCACTCGTTGTCGTACCAGGAGACGATCTTGACCTGGTCGTCGATGACCTTCGTCAGCGGCGCATCGAAGATCGACGAGTGCGGGTCGGTGACGATGTCCGAGGACACGATGGGATCGGTGTTGTACTTCAGGATGCCCTTCAGCGGACCCTCGGCAGCAGCCTTCATCGCAGCGTTGATGTCCTCGGCGGAGGCCGACTTCTTCAGCAGCGCGGTGAGGTCGGTGACCGAGCCGGTCGGGATCGGAACCCGCAGCGCGTAGCCGTCGAGCTTGCCGAGCAGCTGCGGGAGAACCAGGCCGATTGCCTTGGCTGCACCGGTACCGGTCGGGACGACGTTGAGAGCTGCAGCACGGGCGCGACGCATATCGCTGTGCGGGCCGTCCTGCAGGTTCTGATCCTGCGTGTACGCGTGAATCGTGGTCATCAGACCCGAGACGATGCCGAACTCGTCGTCGAGAACCTTGGCGATGGGGCCGAGGCAGTTGGTGGTGCACGACGCGTTGGAGATGATGTTCTGGCTGCCGTCGTACTTGTCGTCGTTGACGCCCATCACGATGGTGATGTCCTCGCCCTTGGCGGGCGCGGAGATGATGACCTTCTTGGCACCGGCGTCGATGTGGCCCTGGGCCTTCGCAGCGTCGGTGAAGATACCGGTGGACTCGACGACGACGTCGACCCCCAGGTCACCCCACGGAAGTGCGGACGGGCCCTCGCGCAGCGACAGCGCCTTGATCTTCTGGCCACCGACGACGATGGTGTCCTCGCCCTCGAGCGAGACGTCGTGCGACAAGCGACCCAGGATCGAGTCGTACTTGAGCAGGTGTGCGAGCGATGCGTTGTCGGTCAGGTCGTTGACAGCAACGATTTCGATGTCGGTGGTACCGAGCGCCTTCTGCGCATCGACAGCCCTGAAGAAGTTACGCCCGATGCGGCCGAAGCCGTTGACGCCTACCCGGATCGTCACTGTTCGCTCCTAAAAGTTGTGAAAACAGATGTCTGATTGTGCCTGCGTGCGGGGTGCCACACGCGGTTCCCACCCTAGTGTGCGCGCAGGCAGAGCGCGCGCATCACGTGATCGGGCCGGTCACGCCTCGTCGAGCAGTTCGGCGGTGACCGCGGACTCGGTGTCCGGAATTCCGGTTTCCTTGGCCTTGCGGTCTGCCATGGACAGCAGGCGCCTGATCCGGCCTGCCACAGCGTCCTTGGTCATCGGTGGGTCGGCCAACTGGCCGAGTTCCTCGAGTGAGGCCTGCCGATGCTGGACTCGGAGCGAGCCCGCGGCGGCCAGATGATCCGGTACGTCCTCGCCGAGGATGTGCAGGGCCCGCTCGACGCGTGCTGCGGCGGCCACGGCGGCCCTGGCCGAG
>NZ_BAOX01000407.1:0-3386 GCF_000813105.1 Rhodococcus sp. BS-15
AGTACGCGCGCGCCCGAGGCCACTCCGACTCTCGCCCAGCCGCCCGCATCGGCGTCCGGGTCGAGCTCCCGCCAGTCCGAGATGCAGGCCCAAGGCGACACCGTCGTTCGCATAGCGATAGGAGTCATCGGTTCGATCGTGGTGATCGGATTGTTGTGGGGAGCTCGACGGCTTTCGCGCAACCGCTGAACCGGGTCCTCCGATACAGCGATTGCGAGCAATCTAGCGACGTCTGTTGCGCAGTCCCGCGAGGCCGAGAGCGGCGAGGGCACCGGCACCCACCAGCGCCAGACCCCCCGTCACGCCCGGTCCTTCGCTGACCTCGACCCTCGTGTTGATCACCGCCGGCTCCGGGGCCGGTACATGAGCTTCGGCCAAGCTCTCGCGAGTCGTCGCGGCAAACGATGTGGAGAACAGCACCAGCCGTGACGTCGTGAAGACGAATACCAGCAGACCGATGATGGGTCCGAAGACCACGCCTGCCGGGCCGCTCGTCACCGATCCCAGATAGATGGCACCGAGCTGCTTGAAGATCTCGAAACCGACGGCAGCGAGCAGAGCGCCTTTGGCTGCGCTGCGCCACGAGACCGGCTCGCGCGGCAGACGCGAGATCACCCAGGTGAACAACGCCCAGGTGCCCGCCAGCGCGAGCAGAATCGAGAAGACGCGCAGGGCGATGCCCACTCCTGGGACTGAATCGAGATTGGCCCACTCGAGAATGCTGCGCATCAGGTCACCACCGGCGAGCGCCGACAACGCCAACGACAGCACCAGCGCGGTCCCCAGCCCGAGCAGCGCGGCGAAATCCTTGGCCTTGGTGGCCAGAAAGCCCCCCTGCTCGTGCTGGCTCTCCCACATGGCGGTCAGTGCCTCCCGCAGGTTGGCGATCCAACCGAGACCTGCATACAAGGCACCGAGCAGACCGATGATGCCGACGCTCGTCCGAGACTCGATGGCCGTCTGGATCAGCGAGTTGATCGTCTCACCGAAGCTGCCCGGCACGTTCTCGGCAATCTGCGACTGGATCTCGGCAAGCCACTCGGGCTGATTCACCAGCACGAACCCGGCGATCGCGAACGCGACCATCAGCAGCGGGAACAAGGCCAGCACACTGAAGTACGTCATGCCTGCCGCGTAGTAGTCGCCCTTCTGACCCTGATAGCGCTGCGCAGCAACAACAGTGTGATCGAGCCAGGGCCACCGGTTACGCCGGTCGTCGAGGATCGCCTTGAAATCGGGCATGGCACTCACCTTTTCGCTGTCGTCGCCTGCTGTCGGATCGTGTCGCCGCGGTGCTGCGCCTCGAAGTACTCCTTGCCGAAACGCAGCACGACGAAACTCAGTGTGCCGTAGATGCTATGCACCCGGCGGCAGGAAACCCACCCTGTCGTAGACCTGAGCGAGCGTTCGGCTCGCCACTTCCCTGGCTCGATCCGCACCGGCCGCGAGGATGCGATCGAGTTCGGCCACGTCGGCCATGAACCCGTCCATCCGCTCCCGTAGCGGAACGACGAACTCGGTCAGAACGTCGGCGGTGTCGGACTTGAGGTCGCCGTATCCCTTGCCCGCATACCCAGCGACGAGGTCGTCGATACTCGCGCCCGAGAGCGCAGACTGAATCACCAGCAGGTTGCTGACGCCCGCCTTGTTCTCCGGATCGAACAGGATGTCGCGCTCGTTGTCCGTCACTGCCGAACGAATCTTCTTCGCCGACACCTTCGGATCGTCGAGGATGTTGACGATGCCCGCCGGATTCGACGAGGACTTGCTCATCTTCGCGGTGGGATCCTGCAGATCGAAGATCTTCGCGGTGCCCTTGATGATGTGCGCATCGGGCACGACGAACGTCTTCTTGAACCGGGTGTTGAAACGCTGCGCCAGATCGCGAGTCAACTCCAGGTGTTGGCGCTGATCCTCGCCCACGGGCACCAGATTCGGCCGATAGAGCAGGATATCGGCGGCCTGCAGAATCGGGTAGGTGAACAGTCCGACGCTGGTGTGATCGCGACCCTGCTTGGCGGACTTGTCCTTGAACTGCGTCATCCGCGCAGCTTCGCCGAATCCGGTGATGCAGTTCAGAACCCACGCCAACTGCGCATGCTCGGGCACCTGACTCTGCACGAACAGCGTCGACTTCTCCGGATCGATTCCCACCGCAAGCAACTGCGCTGCGGCCACTCGGGTGCGGCGCCGAAGCTCCTTGGGATCCTGAGGAACGGTGATGGCATGCAGGTCCGGGATGAAGTAGAACGCGTCGAACTCGTCCTGCAACTCCACCCAGTTCCGCACCGCACCCAGGTAGTTACCGAGATGGAAAGAATCGGCAGTCGGTTGGATGCCGGAGAGCACCCGCCGAGGCGGACCCTGCGGAGTGTCGATGGAGTCGGAAGAAGACATGCCGCAATCTTTTCACGACCCCGTCGACGCTCACTTCCTGCCTGCCGAGATGGTCACTGTGCAGGCTCCGCTACAGCACCACGGGTCACTGCGCAGGCCTCCGCTCTAGCGGTAACGCACTGTCACCGGAGCGTGATCGGACCATCGCTGGTCGTACGCCTCGGCCCGCTCGGTGATCGCTTCCTTGGCGCGCTCGGCCAGATCACTGGTGGCCAACTGATAGTCGATCCGCCAGCCGGCGTCGTTGTCGAAGGCCTTGCCGCGATAGGACCACCAGCTGTACGGACCTTCGACGCCCGGGTACAGCGCCCGTACGACGTCGGTCCAGGGGGCCTTGTCGGCGAGCAACCGCGTCACCCACTCGCGTTCCTCGGGCAGGAAGCCGGAGTTCTTGCGGTTGGTCTTCCATGCCTTGAGATCGGCCTCGGTGTGGGCGATGTTCCAATCTCCGCACACCACCACGTCGCGATCGTCGGACTTCGCGGCTTGGCCGTCTTGGCCAGATACTTCGCGAACGCCGCCATGAAGCGTTCCTTCTCGTCCTGACGCTCGGTACCCACCTCGCCCGACGGCAGATACAGGCTGGCGACGGTGACGTCGCCGAAGTCACCTTCGATGTAGCGACCTGAATCGGCGAACTCGACGGCCCCGATGCCGGTGCGAATCGCATCGGGAGCCGCCTTCGACAGCAAGGCCACCCCGTTGCGTCCTTTCGCGGACGGCTCGGCCGAGGCCAGGTGCCAGCCCCCATCGAGGGCCGGGGCCAGCGCCTTGGTCAGTTCCCCGTCGTTGGCGCGGGTTTCCTGCAGGCAGATGACGTCGGCATCGGTGGCCTCGAGCCACGCCAGCATGCCCTTGCGAACAGCTGCGCGAATTCCGTTGACGTTGACAGTGGAAACAGTGATCGGCACGCCGACGACGGTAGCCGAGCCCACCGACAGACGGCAGCTGGGCCGCACACCGAGGTCATTCCTGCAGGCTCCACTCCC
>NZ_BAOX01000406.1:0-3393 GCF_000813105.1 Rhodococcus sp. BS-15
TGCGGTCTCTGCCTTCACCTCCGACCCGGACACCACGCCCGAGATCGAGGCCGTGTCGACCCCAGCCCCGACATCCGAGCTGCCCGCACCCACGACCACCACCGCTGCGCTCGCCCACTCCTGGTGCCCCGAATCGGTGACCGACGGCGTGGTGACCGGCGCGGGCCCAGGCGGTACCACCTCGGGAAGCGCAGCAATCCTGGCGTTCGAGCACGCCTACTACGTCGAACGCAGCGGCGCGGCCGCCCGCGAGATCCTCGCGCCGAACGCGCAGTTGAAGTCTGCAACCGCCGACGAGCTCCAACGCGGCATCGACACCATTCCCGCCGGTACCGAGCACTGCGTGAGCATCCGGGCCGCCGCCCCGAACACCTACGCCGTGACCCTCGAACAGCGGTACAGCGACGGCACTCGCACCACGGACAAACAGACCATCAGCACCACCGACGCCGGTGGCCGCACCTTCATCACCTCGATCGGAGCAGCACAGTGACCGAAGAGCGCGCCGAATGGATGAGCGAATGGCTCACCCCGCCCCCAGAGAGTCCGTTACCCGACCCCGCGGACCAGGGCGCACGGGTCCTTCCCCTACGTGCTCACCCCGAACCGGTGCCCGCCCCCCGAACCGATACCACCGATGACTCTGGTCCTCGGTGCTGCGGGGGCGCAGGAGCGAGCACGACAGCACTCGGACTGGGCAACGCATGGTCTGCCCGCGGCCACGACGTGGTCGTCGTCGACGCAACACCTGCAGGCGGTGATCTGGTCGAACGCGGCGCAGATTCCATGGTCAGCGACACCGTCATCGAAACCGCCTTCGACAGCTCCGACCCCGACAACGTGCCGGCCTCGGTCGCCGACTGCACCTCTGCGACCTCGGCAGGAGCACACATACTCGGGCGCGCCTGGCTGCAGTCGGCCGAGCCGGCATACCGGGGCATCGATCGCTACCTCCGCAGCCAAGTCGATACCTCGATCTACGACCTCGGACACCGCGGGTTCGGCCGCGCCGCAGCCGATCCGCTGCGGTCCGAGCCCTGGGCGGCGATAGTCCTGGCCGTCCATGCCCGCGCCGATGCCGTCAATCGGATGCGCGCGGCACTGGAAACCATCCGCTACACCGCCACGGATGCAGGCCCACTGCGCACCATCATCGCGATATCCCACCAGCTCCCGGGAACACCTGGAATCGACCTCAACGAACTCCGAAACCACCTGCACGGCAAAGTGTTCGCCGTCCTCGACATCCCCTACGACCCTCACCTGGCCACCGGGCTGCCGATTACGGCCGACGAGCTGAACCCAGCGACGTCCGCCGCCTACGAGCAGCTGCGGGCAAACACCGTCCGCGCTGCCGCCGGAGGCAGGACCGGTGAGCATTCCCCACCTCGCGACCTCCAGCAACCAGACACCCCGCAAGTCGGGAGATCTCTCGATGCGCCTACCCGAACGCGAGCTCCCGATCTGGGACAGGCCGATACCACTACCGGATCGTTCCCCGTCCCCGATGCTCTGGCTGCTCGGCGCACACGGCGGCGCAGGCGTGAGCACCCTCGCCCACGTCCTCGCTCCCGCCGGCGACTGCGGTGACCGCTGGCCCGGCGGGTACGGAAAGCAAAGTCCCTACGTCGCGATCGTTGCCCGCGAGACCGTCTCGGGACTGGTCAAAGCAGGTGAACTGCTCCGTCAACACACCGCAGGCCACGGTGGACCCTCCACGATCATCGGCCTGATCACCGTGGCCGACCGACCGGGTCGAAAGCTGCCCAAACAGATCCAGCAGACCCGCGACGTGGTCACCGCACTCGTCGGCCGCGACTGGCGCATCGGCTGGATCGAGCAGTACCCACTCGCGCGAGATCCCAGCGGCCTGGCGGTCTGGTCACCGTTCGATCCGCAACCGGAGAAAAAGCGCAGTGCCACAGACGTTCCCGCCGACATCGCCACCGTCGGATCGGAACTACGCGAGGCCATCCTCCTCGACGTTCAACGCTCCACCACCCCGACAAAAGGAAAGCCATGATCCTGCACAGCCTGCACACCGGAATCGACATCCTCGCCCAGATCGAGCTCACCCCCGAAGCGCCCCCGAAGTCCGACGGCTTCCTACGCCTGGGCCGCTGGCTCAGTTGGTTTGTCCTTCTCGCCGGGGTGTGTGCACTGGTCTACGGCGGCGGAAAATTCGGCTGGGAGAAGTACAACGGCGGGGCACTGGAATCGCCGAAGATCATTGTCGGTGCCCTGATCGGCGGTGTCATCGCCACCAGCGCCGGCACCATCATGACCAGCGTCGCCGGATGAGCGTGCACAGGTGAAGACACCACCGACCGAGGTCACCGAACCATTGGTGCAGTTGCTGCAATACCTGCTCTGGTTCGCCTTCGCGATATTCACCATCCGATTGATCTGGGCCGCAGGACGTTTGGCCTACACCCGACGAGAGTCCCCCCACGAGACCGACGCCGCTCAATCGATCGTGGTCACGCTCATCTCGGCCGTGTTCGCCTCTGCCGCAACCGGTATCGCCGCAGCCCTGTTGACGTTCTGACCATGCGAGCGCCCCAGCATCGCGTAACGAAAGAGGCATCTCCGACCATGACCGCATCCACACCCGACGACGGGGCACCCCGCATCCGCGGGGCACGAGCATGGATAGCCGTCGGGCTGCTCGCAGCGGCACTGGCCACGGCCTGCAGCTCCGGCGGCACCGAAGCCACCGATACGGCGGCTCCGACCACCTCGACGGCCCCCGGATCCGTCCGCACCACCGACCGGGGTGCGCTGGCAGGACTACCAAGGCATCGCACTGCCTGTCGGCGATCAGGGCCCGGCCCGCAATCCGGGAAGCGGCCCTGTCGGCGGATTCACTCACGACCCGCAGGGTGCGGCCCTGGCAGCACTGCAACAGACCGTGCGGATCTCGGTCGCTCCCGACTACCAATGGCCATCGGTGTCAATGCCGCGGTCGCTCCCGGACCTGCACGTGACTCGTTCGCCGTCAACCGGCAGCTGATCTCGATCACCGCACCCCCTGCCGCCGACGAGCGTCCCTCGATCGCCGGGTACCGGATCACCGACTACACCGCCGAGCGGGCGGCTCTGACGATCTACACCACCTTCCCCGACGAATCGATCGCCGCATCCGACACCGCAGTTCTCTGGTCGGGCGAGGACTGGCGGCTACTGCTTCCCGAGCCCGGCGACACCACCGTCAGAGTGCGCTCGATCACCGAAGTACCGGCAGAGGCAACACCCTTGGAGAAATCGTGATGAGCACAGCCCCGCGACACAATCCCGTGCCGTCGTCCCCGGGTGACGACGGACAGGTCCTGGGCGGACGCCGGTGGACGCTGGTGCTGTCGGTGATCGTGATCGTTCTCGTCGTCGTCGGCG
>NZ_BAOX01000405.1:0-3393 GCF_000813105.1 Rhodococcus sp. BS-15
TCCGAGGACCTGTCGGCTACGCGGGCGCGGGCGGTCGGCCCGCGCGAGAAGACGGCCCGGCGGCTGCTGAAGTCGACGGCCGACAAGTTCTACGACGGCGAGGTCGACATCGATTGGGACGCTCCGGTGGTCGACGGCATGCGGTGGATGCCCGAGCATCGGGTTTCGCTCTATCGAACCAAGTTGTGGGACAAGCTCTCCGAAGAACAGCGCCGCGAACTGGGTCGACACGAGATCGTCAGCATTCTCTCGTTCGGCATCTATGCCGAGGGTTTTCTCAGTGCAAACTTGCTTCGGGTGTTCGGGAGGGGCACGTTCTCCGATCATTCGATGTACTCGATAGCCGAGGTCGGCGAGGAATCGCGCCACTCGATCATGTTCGGAAAATTGATCGAGAAGGCGGGCCTGAAGCCCTACCTGCTGCCCAGAGTGGGACTCGTCATTGCGAAGATCGGTCAGTTTCTTCCTCTCGGACCGGCCACGTACGGCGGGACTCTTCTCATCGAGGAGGTCCTCGATCGGGCGCAGCGAGAAGCGCAGAACGATCCCGAAATGCAGCCGCACCTGCGGCAGATGATGCGCATCCACGTGATCGAGGAATCGCGTCACATCACCTATGCCCGTGAAGAAATGGTGCGCGCGATGCAATCGACCAATCGGGTGAATCGTGCGGTCCACCGCGTCATCCTTGCGACGATCGCCAACTTCACGTACATCGCACTCATCAATCCGCGCGTGTACAGATCCGTCGGCATCAACCCCATTCGCGGGATCGTCACCGCAATGGCCAGTCCCACCTACAAGACCAACATGCAGTTCTTCTCCGAACCGATGATCCGATTCTTCGCCGACGCCGGTATGTGCGACGGTGTGGTGACCCGCCGCCTGTGGAAGATGACCCGCGCCATGCCGGACGATCTCGCATGAGCCGACGCTCGTCGGCGGTCCAGTACGATCCGCATGTCGACATCGACTGGGAATCACCCTGGCAGAGTGAGGCGTCGGCGTTGCCGCGAGACTCGGTGACGTTGTACGGGACCCGCCTGTGGGGCAGGTTGGCCGAGCAGGATCGGCGTACCTTGGCACTGCACGAGGCAGTGAGCAGATGGAGCACGGTGTCGTATCTGTCGGCCATGCTGATCGGTAACCAGCTCAGGCGGGTAGCGGAGGAGGGGCTCAACAGTACCGATTCTCGCAATGCTCTCGACGAGGTCGCAGGCGGTTCGCGGACCACGATCACCTTCGGACGGCTGGTTCGCGCAACGGAAGTCCCGCCCTACAAGCCGCCACGGGGGACGGCCACGGCCGTCAAGCTGTTGGGCCTTCTACCGCTGGGCGCAGCATCGCACGCGTCCATCCTGTTGGTCGAGGAGACCTTCGCTCGGTCGATGGCCGGTGCGGTGACCGACCCCGGTATCGAACCCCACGTTCGACAGGCCGTGAAGATCCATGGGCTCGGGAGCGCCGATCGTTTTGCGTCCGCTCGATCGGAAGTGGTTGCTGCGCAGACCAACTCGAATGCGGTGGCTCGCGCGTACAACCGTGTGCTGCTCGCTCTGCTGGCCAACGTGATTCTCCGTCTCGGAGTGTCGTTCGAGGTGTACCGATCCATCGGAATCAGTCCTGCCCGAGGAGCATTCGCGTCGAGGCGTCGCCGAGTGGAGATAAGGCGGCGGGACGCGGCGAACACCGTCGCCTTCCTGGATTCGGCCGGGATGCTCGACGGCACCCTCACCGCGGCGCTGTGGAGATTGACCGGAGTCGGAATCGACAAACAGAACGCGGAGGAAGTGCGCAAGTGAAGAATTTCGAGAACAAAGTGGCCGTCGTATCCGGCGCGGGTTCGGGAATCGGCCGAGCCCTCGCACTGAATCTGGCGAACCGTGGAGCGCAGCTTGCACTGTCCGATATCGACGGAGAAGGGCTCGGAGAGACCGTGGTTCTGTGCGAGAAGATCGGAGCCCGCACGGTTCCGTACCAGCTGGACGTATCGGACCGGTCTGCGGTCTACTCGCATGCCGACGCGTCATCGGCGAATTCGGACGCGTCAACTTCGTTGCGAACAACGCCGGCGTGGCACTGGGCGCCGATGTGGTGGACATGACCTGGGACGACTTCGAGTGGGTCATGAACATCGACTTCTGGGGTGTTGCCAACGGCACCAAAGCTTTTCTGCCAGCGTTGATCGACTCAGGCGAAGGCCATCTCGTCAATGTCTCGAGCGTGTTCGGCTGATGGGTATCCCCGGTCAGAGTGCCTACAACTCCGCGAAATTCGCCGTCCGCGGCTTCACCGAGGCGTTGCGTCAGGAAATGAAGGTCGCTCGCCATCCTGTAGGAGTCACGTGCGTGCACCCCGGTGGGATCAAGACCAACATCGTGGCCAACGCCCGCGGAATGGACGATCTCGGGACTCCTGACGAGGCCTCGCGCCGCTTCCAGCAGATTGCGCTCACCACCCCGACGCGAGCCGCCAAGGTGATACTCGCAGGAGTGGAACGAAACAGGCCTCGTGTTCTGATCGGCCCCGATGCCCGTGCGTTCGATCTGATTCCGCGCGTCGTCGGTCCGCGGTACCAGGACCTGCTCGCCCCGCTCAACCGGCTAGGCTCGGCGGCCGGTAGGAAACTGGCGAAGAACAGCAGTAACGGGTCGTAGATTCGCCTCTGCCCGTTACTGTTTCGTGGCACTGACGAACTGGGCCAGTCCCCGGATGTCCTGCTGAATCTCGGTCAGTCCCGACGCTCGAACACGTCGACGAACAGGTTCTTCGGAAACATCCGCACGCCCGCCAGGCCGGTGCCGAAGCCGACGACGGTGCCCAGCGGGGCCGGACGAGGCTCGCAGCTGGTCATGATTGCGATGCGTCCACCCGGGCGGACCACGCGAATCAATTCGTCCAGCACTGTCATGGGCTTCGGAACGAGATACAGTGCGGCGTAGCAGCATACGGCATCGAAAGCGTCGTCCGAATACGGCAGGTGGGCGGCGTCACCGCGTACGTACGCCGCACGCGGTCCTCGATTGTCCGCCACGGCGCGGGCGATCATCGCCTCGGATATGTCGAACCCGACGGCGAGGCCGTCGTCGGTGAGAGCCTCGGAGAGAAACCTGGTGAAGTTGCCGGGGCCGCAGGCGACGTCGAGTACGCGCTGGGGGCCATGCAATCGTAGGTCGGCAACGGCTTTGGCCCGCTCGGCCGCCATCGACATGCCCGCGATGCCCATCATGGACACCCCGAACGGACGCCACAGTCTTTCGTAGATGGCTGCGACCACCCGGTTGTTCATCGCGATACTCGCAGGCGACGGGTTCGGTGCGGGCACGTCCGGTAGCAGTTCGACGTAGCCGCCGTCGGTGCGCGCCAGCTCGCGCAGCGTCGCCGGCTCGATCA
>NZ_BAOX01000404.1:0-3410 GCF_000813105.1 Rhodococcus sp. BS-15
TGGTCCGCCAGGCGCAGGTCGGCGCCACGCAGGGTGGCACCGATGAAGTACGTGCCGCGCAGGCTCGCGCCGCGCAGATCCGCGCCGGCCAGTTGCGCGCCGATCATGTCGCGGCCGCGGTAGTTCTTCTTCTTGCCCCTCACTTCGGCTCGAACCAGATCGCTTGCCTCGAGCAGCAACTCGTTGATCCGTGAACGCAGACCGGAGACGTCGACCGACAGTAGAACTTCTGGCACCGACTCGGTCAGCGCCTCCAGTTCTGCGTATTCGCCGGACAGTGGATCGTGCAGTGTCGCGGCCGAATCCCGGTCACGCGCGTCCGCCAGGTACCAGAGCAACTCGTGCACATCACGCATGATCGGGAACACCGCGAACATCTCCGACGAGTTCGACGGCTGCTGCCGCCAGTCCCGTCCGGCGAACGTGGACTGCGACACCTTCTGGCCCGCACCGAAGCAGTCGTACACCGTGCACCCGGGAAAGCCCCTCTCCCGCAGCGTCGAATGAATGCCGCACCGCGAGTCCTGCCGAAGATTGCGGCACGGCTCACCGGCGGCCTTGTCGACGGCGAAGTCCGAGGACTTCGCGAAGGGCAGAGCGACGCAACAGAGTCCGAAACAACTGCCGCAATCGGCCAGCAAGTTCTCGGGCGCACGCATGCGTCCACTCTGTCCCGGGGCGCGTGGCAGCGTCAAACGAGATTCCTCGCGTTCACTCCGGTAGGTCGAGCAGTGCGATGAGTTTCTGCGGAGCCCGGTTGCAGTAGCTGTCGGTGATCAGCTCGCCCAGCTCGACGCGGTCCACTGTCTCGTCCAGCACCAAGCCGATGATCTGCGGACCCCAGCCGGGGGCGAAGAAGCCGTGTCGCGTGGACAGCGCGTCGAGTTCGATTCCGCTGGAACGGAAGATGAGAATGTGGGCCGGGCCGTCGGTGCCTGCTGCCTGCGCGAATGCCGGCGGGGTTCCGTCGAGAATGTCGAGCACGTGGGCGAAGGTGCGGCCCCGTACCCGCCAGCGCGTACCGACCCAGCTCGCTCCTCGTAGGTCTCGGGCAGCGCCAGGCACATCCGACGGATTGTGGTTCTCCAGTTCATCGGACTCTCCTCTCCTGCGACATACCGCGCTACAGTATTTCAGGGGGCAGCTAGGGCGCACGAATTCCAGGAGGCACCGTCCATGGCGCAACTCGAGTTCGACGAGGTGGTGACCTCGCTACGCGCTGCCGGGTGCGTGTTCGCCGAGGAGGAAGCCGAGATTCTCATCGAGTCCGCCTCGAACTCGGCGGAGTTGACGGAGCTACTGGGGCGTCGCATCGCCGGTGAACCGCTCGAGCACGTCGTTGGTTGGGTGTGGTTCTGTGGTCGACGCATCGCCGTCGCGCAGGGCGTGTTCGTACCGCGTCGCCGCACCGAATTTCTCGTCGAATGTGCAGCAGCACTGCACCCTTCGACGTTACTCGACCTGTGTTGTGGTTCCGGGGCGATCGGCATGTCGGTCACGGGAGTCGCCGAGTTGTATGCCGCGGATATCGACGATGCAGCCGTCGGGTGTGCCAGGCGCAACCTGGATTCCGTCGGGGGGACGGTGTATAGCGGTGACCTGTACGACGCGTTGCCGCCGAACCTGCACGGCCGATTCGACGCTATCGTCGTCAACGCTCCCTACGTCCCTACGGCCGACATCGCACTGATGCCGGGAGAGGCGCGTATCCACGAGCCGCGCATCGCGCTCGACGGCGGCGCGGACGGTGCCGGTCTTCATCGGCGGGTTGCCGCGGAAGCAACCAGTGGTTGGCTCCGGAAGGTCGACTGCTCATCGAAACCAGTGCCCTGCTGGCGAATTCGACGCTCGAAGCCTTCGTCGAGGCCGGGTTCACGGCCACCATCAGTGAATCCGAGACACTCGACGCCGTCGTGGTGATCGGTTCGATCGTCGAGTAACGATCCGCACATCATCGAAAAACTCGAACAGAGGGGGACATATGCAGTTCTTGGTGTTGAGTCGCCGCCGCGTCGAGCAGTACTCGGACGAGGATTTTGCGGCAGTGCTGCCGAACGAGACCGATGCGGTTCGGACGCTGTATGCGGATGGGGTCGTGCGTCAGATCTGGCTCCGTGGTGACGTGGCGGGCGCTGCTTTCGTCATCGAGGCCGAGAGTGCGTCCGACGCGCAATCCACGATCGACGCACTGCCGATGGCGTCGTCCGGGCTGTCCGAGTTCACGCTGATTCCGCTCGCTCCCTACCGCGGATTCGGTCCTGTACCGACCTGACCCGGTTTCGATCGTGCGTCTGCGTGGCATGCACATGGAAACCCCCCTACGCACGTAAAGAGGCAAACTATGACGACCTTGCTGTTCGCAGTCACCGCTGCCGACCACTGGACCCTGAACGACGGCACGAAGCACCCCACCGGGTACTGGGCCGAGGAGCTCGTCGAGTCCCATCGCACGTTCGTCGACGCAGGCTGGGACATCACGGTTGCGACGCCGGGCGGTAAGGCTCCGGTCGTCGACGAGGGCAGCTTGGCCGTCGATGCCAACGGCGGCGACGAGGAGAAGGTGGCGGATCAGAAGAGCTACCTCGCCTCGATCGAGTCGATCCTGTCCTCGCCCGCAAAGCTGGAGGACCAGAAGGCGTCCGACTTCGACGTCGTCTTCGTGCCCGGTGGTCACGGGCCGATGGAAGATCTCGCCGTCTCCGAGAGCTTCGGGGCGCTGGTGGTCGACTTCCTCGACTCGAACAAGGTCGTCTCCGCGGTGTGCCACGCGCCTGCCGCCCTGCTCCCCGCCGTCCGCAGCGACGGAACCTGGGCGTTCGACGGGTACGAGCTCACCGGATTCACCGACGAAGAGGAGACCCAGGCCGGTCTCGCCGAGAAGGCTCCGTGGTTGCTCGAGGCCCGGTTGCGCGAGAACGGCGCGAAGTTCGACTCCACCGACGCGTGGGCACCTAACGTCGTCGTCGACCGAAATCTGTACACCGGTCAGAACCCGGCATCGACGCGTCCCCTCGCGGAGAAGCTGGCCAGCGCACTGAAGTAGCCGGAGAGGGCGGTCGGATTTCTGCCCACGGAGAACAACGGACATCGACGGGAACATCACTACTGCTTTCGAAGTTGAGCCCCTGTAGCTCAATCCTTTGGAGGAGAAGTGACCGAAACCGTTCGTGTCCCCGTACTGTTCCTGACCGATCCGATCGTCCTGCCCGGCATGGTGGTGCCCGTAGATCTCGACGAGGCAGCGCGTGCCGCCGTCGACGCCGCGAAGGCGAGCAACGACGGCACGCTGCTCGTCGCGCCGCGTCTCGAAGACCGATACGCCGCGTACGGAGTCCTCGCCACGATCGTGCAGATGGGGACGCCTCGCGGACGGTCGCCCGGCCGCTGTCATCAAGGCCACGCGCCGCGCG
>NZ_BAOX01000403.1:0-3414 GCF_000813105.1 Rhodococcus sp. BS-15
CCCGCCGACGCGAAACCCGCCCGCCGATCACCACCATGCCGCACATCCACCAGGGCCACGGCGGAAGCGATGGCCTGTCCCAGGGCAACTCCGGGCGCGTTGCAACGAGGTGATCGCGACCGGCTCGCCCCGCGGTGGCGTCGGCGGCAAGCTCGGTTCCGGTGCTGCCGGTCCAGCCCTGCTCGCGAGCCCACCGCACAGCGGACGGCCCACTCGACACGGTCTCGACGCATCCGATGCCGCCGCACGCACAGGGCGTCGTCGATCCCGGCACAACGATGTGGCCGATGTGCCCGGCGTTTCCGCTGGCACCAGCGACGATCTTCCCGCCCAGCACCAATCCGCCACCGATGCCGGTGGACACCACCAGGCTCAGCACGTCCGGTACCTCGACAGCGGCACCGAAGCGATGTTCACCCAGTGCCGCTGCGCTGCCGTCCATCGCGAGGCGAATATCGGCGTCGGGGAAGATCTCGGCGATGTGGTCGCGCAGCGCGAAGCCGTTCTTCCACTCGTCGATGTTGATCGGCGCAACCGATCCGGTCTCGAGATCAACCGGACCGGAGCACGCGACGCCGATGCGATCGATGTGCTTTCCGGCGGCGATGTCTCGAAGCAGCGGTACGCACGCAGCCCACACGTCGGACACGGGAGTGGGCACCGTTACCGGGTTCTGGGGACGCCCGTCGCTACCGACGAGTGCCGCTGTCATCTTGGTGCCGCCGATGTCGAGTGCGAGTGCCGTCATCGGTCCAGACTATCCAGTTGGTTTCAGTACGAGGACGAGGTTGCTGCCGAGGAATTCGCGGAGTACCGGAACGCGCATCATCCACCAGGCCCAGCGCGGGTGGTAACGCGGGAACGCGGCCAGCAGTGCTGCGTTGGGAGTGCTTCGTGCCCAACGCAATCCGTCTGCTGCGCTGATGTCGAACAGTGATTCACCGAATCGGTTCTTCGGTTCGTGACCGGTGGTGCGGGCGTACCGTCGGGCGGCGTATTCGCCGCCGAGATAGTGCCAGGGCCGGGTCTCGTGGCCACCGAACGGACCGAACCAGATGGTGTACGAGAGCACCGTCAAACCGCCGGGCTTGGTGACCCGCAGCATCTCCTCGGCCATGGTCCACGGCTCGCGTACGTGCTCGGCGACGTTCGAGGAGAAGCAGATGTCCACGCTGTCGTCGCGAAACGGCAGAGCCATCCCGGAGCCGCGCACCGAACCGGGTATCTGCAGGCCTGCTGCGTGCATCTCCGATGCATCGGGTTCGACGGGCAGGTAACGCGCGCAGCTCGCCCCGAACACCTCGGCGAAGTATCCGGGTCCGCCGCCCACGTCCAGTACCGTCGCCGCAGACATGTCGATGCCGGTCAGACCTCGGTACAGGTCGCCGATCAGCTCCACGGAATCTCGGGCCAGGGCCCCGTAGAAGATGTCCGGAGCGCTCTGCTCGTGCCCGAAGTCCTTCAGCAGCGTCACCGAGCGGCGCAGTGTCGCGCGAGAGGCGAACAGACGTGTCACGGCGGAAGTCACGAAAACGAACCCTAGCGGTTACTGTGGCAGCGGTAATCGACTGAGGTCGAGACGAGCATGCGGAAATTGGGTGAAGCGAGCTGTGCGCGAGGTTCTGTTGCTGTGCTGGCGCGATACCGGGCACCCGCAGGGCGGCGGCAGCGAGCGATACCTCGAACAGGTGGGTGCAGGTCTGGCCCGCCGCGGCGTCCGCGTCACGCTGAGGACGGCGTCGTACCCCGGTGCTCCTGCCGAGGAGATCGTCGACGGCATTCGCATCAGTCGCGGTGGTGGGCGCCTGTCGGTGTATCCCCGCGCATTGGCCGCCATTGCCGCCGGACGGCTCGGATTCGGCCCACTCAAAGGCATTGCTCCCGATGCGGTGATCGACACCCAGAACGGCATTCCTTTCTTCTCTCGAGCTGCACTCGGCGTCCCGGTGACGTTGCTGGTGCACCATTGCCACCGCGAGCAGTGGCCCGTCGCCGGTCCGATGATGGCCAAGCTCGGTTGGTGGCTGGAATCGACGGTGTCTCCCCGAGTGCACCGCCGCAATCAGTACCTGACCGTGTCGTTGCCGTCTGCGGACGAGTTGGTCGCTCTCGGCGTCGATCGAGAGCGCATCGCCGTGGTGCGCAACGGTGCCGACGAGATCCCGCAGTCGGTGCCGGAGGGCGACGAGAGCACCCGTACCCCGTATCCGTCACTGACCGTGCTGTCCAGGCTGGTTCCGCACAAGCAGATCGAGGACGCTCTCGATGTCGTCGCGGCGCTGTGCGGTCGGATTCCCGACATCCACCTCGATGTCATCGGAGGCGGCTGGTGGGAGCAGAACCTCCGCGACTACGTGAGCGAACTGGGCATCGAGCATTACGTCACCTTCCACGGGCATGTCGATGAGGAGCGCAAGCACGAGCTGCTCGGTCGGTCCTGGGTGCACGTGATGCCCTCCCGTAAAGAGGGCTGGGGCCTCGCAGTCGTCGAGGCGGCTCAGCACGGCGTGCCGACCGTCGGCTATCGAAGCTCCAAGGGGCTCACCGATTCGATCATCGACGGCGTCACCGGGGTGTTGGTGGGGGGTCTGTCGGTCGGCGACGAGGACCGCCACGTCTCGGGGTTGACTACGGCAGTGTCGGAACTGCTGCTCGACGCAGAGGCCCGAACTCGTCTGGGTGAGAAGGCGCGAGTACGTGCGGCGGAATTCTCCTGGGAGCAGTGCGCAGAAGGTGTCTACTCGGTGCTCGACGCGACGACGCGTGGTTCGTGGTCGTCAGGTCTGGTGGGTGCGCAGCACTCGGATTCGGCCCAGCAGTCCTACCGCTAGTCCCCCGAGAAGCAGCAGTGCCCACGCGAGGTGGGCAACGACGACGGCTGCCGCCGGCCGGCTTTCGGTGAGCACGGGATCGGGTACTCGGTAGAGCGTGAGCTGGTCGTCGGAGTATGCGATGTCCAGGGGATTCAGTGTTTGCTCGGATTCGCCGAGCTCGCCGGGGGTGGTGTTCTCCACCAGTACCCAGCCGACACCCAGCTGTGCGATCACGTTCATGGATTCGCCTGCGAGCAGGGCATTCTGGACCTCCGTCGCGCGCGCCCTTCACCCCGCACCGTGCCGCCCGCGACGATGAGCTCGCCGGTCTGCAGTACGTCCAGTGGCAGCATGCGCGGCGCGGGATCGAGAACGGGAGCACTGCCGCTGTAAGGGAAGCGGCGGAACATCCCGGCCGGTAGTACCGCGACATCGCCGTCGCTGCCCTGCAGTTCGGCTGCGACCGCCTGCCAGGACGCCGGGTACGCCACGGGCCGCATCGAATTCCCGACGCCCCAGCCCAGGTCGGGTAGTGCGATCAGCAGGGCCGATATTGCAACGGCGCTACCGAATCGGGTGCGCTGGACCGCGCTCAGCGCGG
>NZ_BAOX01000402.1:0-3427 GCF_000813105.1 Rhodococcus sp. BS-15
GCAGTCGCCCGTCGACCCAGGGCTGTGCGTCGTCGAGTCGACGGCCGGCAGAGAGGGCGAGCCGTTGCGCGAGCCGCCGAACGGCAGCCTCGTCGGCGAAGCGAATGTCGGTGCGCTCGAGTCCGCGCCCACGATCTATCCACACCTGATCCGGTGCAGTGACCAATACATCGGTCACTCCGGGCTCGGACAACAGCGGCTCCAACGGCCCCGCGCCGGTCAGCTCGGTTTGCAGAACGCGAAGGGCTGCAAGCATATCGGTGTCGCCGATGACTCCACCTGCTTCCGCTCGGATGGCCGCGGCGACGGTGGCGGGAACCGGAGCGTCGGCCGATGCAGCCAGGCGATCGCGAACGCGGTCGAGCAGATCAGCGGTGACGACGGCGCTCATGCCGCCCACCGCTGACCACCGGGCTTGTGCGCGAACGTATCGAGCACTGCGTTGGCCGCTGCGGCCAGCGGCGAACGTCGGCCCAGCACCAGACCTCCTCGTTCGAGGCGCTCGGCCAACGCGGGCTCTGCGCGCATCGACGTCAACAGCGGAAGCCCGAGGGCGAGAGCGATGTCGTCGGCCCTCAGCCCACCCGGCGCAGGCCCACGAACGACCAGGCCGACGTTGGCATTTCGATCCACGACATGCGCTGCCACCGCCTCGGCCGACGTCACGGCTCGTAGTTCGGCCGGAAGTACCAGCGCGACGAGGTCCGCCGCGGCATACAGAGCGTCGGAGACGTCGCTGGGATGACGCGGAGCGTCGCACACCACCAGATCACCCGCTGCGCGTCCTGCATCGAGCACAGCCGCCACTGCGACGGCGGAGAGTCCGACGCTCCGGTCGTCGGATCGGCCCAGTGCCAGCACCGACAGTCCGGCGCGGGAGGGCAGCGCCCCGTGCAGAGCGTCGCCGGAGACTCGGCCACCTTCGACGACCAAGCCAGACCACCGCAAACCTGGAGCACTCTCCCAGCCGAGCAACAGGTCCAGGCCGCTGCCGTACCGGTCCCCCTCGACCAAGAGCGCACGTCGACCCGAGCGGCTGCTGCATAGTCCGAGTGCGGCGGCGAAAGTGGATGCGCCCGCGCCACCGCGAGCGCCGACCACCGCGATCACTCCACCGTCTCCCGACGGTGCCGACGCAGGTTCGCCGAGTATGCGCACGAGTGCGTCCTCGTCCCACGGCAGGGAGATCACATGCTCGGCACCGAGCGATGTGGCGATTCGCCAGTCGTCGAGTGTCGGCGGTGCATCCGTGACCAGAATGACGCCCGAGCGTCGCTGAAATCCAGTCGACAGGGCCGTCTCTGCGGACGCAAAATCGAGCAGAATAGTTCCGGCGCGGTCCCACATCGAACGTGTCGAACCGATACCGACCAGTAAGTTCTGCTCTTCCACAACACAATCCGCGGCTGCGGCGATTCGATAGACGTCCTCGCGGAGACCGCGAAGTTCGATCGACATCGTCACTGCCGGGTGCGCGATTCGCTGCCGCGAGTCCGTTTCCATGCGCCAAGCGTGCGTGAGAATCTGCTCGAGATGAGCGCGACTTGGGGAAATGTGGATAGATTCGGGCCTGTGGATGAATAACGGTACTTCTGTACCAGTTTTCGACCTACCCCGGAAAAGAGGACGACCCTCGCCAGGGGGGGAGGAGGCGAGGGTCGTCTGGTTCAGCCCCGGGGGGTCGGGCTGAACACCGCCCGGAATGAACCGGGCTCGTAGAAAATACTACACCCGTGGACGTCCTTGTTTGCAAGTTCAACCGTCGGTTTTTCTCGACCGCGTCGGACCGAGTCCGCCAGTGTCACCGCGCAACATCCACCGGTCACCACCGGCCACTATGGTGACAAACGTGACCCAGAGCGCGAGCACCGACGACGCCCCGGCCGGCCGACGCGCAGCGCGCGTCGCGGCATTCTTCGACCTCGACAAGACGATCATCGCCAAGTCCAGCACGTTGGCATTCAGCAAGCCCTTCTTCGACCAAGGACTCATCAACCGGCGCGCCGTTCTCAAGAGCAGTTACGCGCAGTTCCTGTTCCTGCTCTCCGGAGCCGATCACGACCAGATGGAGCGCATGCGCGCGCACATAGCGAGCATGACCGCAGGCTGGGACGTCGAACAGGTGCGAGCGGTCGTCGCTGAAACGCTGCACGACATCGTCGACCCCCTCGTGTTCGCCGAAGCCGCCGATCTCATCGCCGACCACAAGCTCCGCGGACACGACGTCGTGATCGTGTCGGCGTCCGGCGACGAGATCGTGCACCCCATCGCAGAACTACTGGGTGCCGATCACAGCATGGCCACCACGATGGTGACCGTGGAGGGCAAGTACATCGGCGAGGTGGACTTCTACTGCTACGGCGAGGGCAAGGTCGACGCCATGAACTCCCTGGCCGCGCAACACGATTACGACCTGGCGTCGAGCTACGCATACTCGGACTCGATCACCGACGTGCCGATGCTGCGCGCCGTCGGCCATCCCACGGCCGTCAACCCCGATCGCGCGCTACGCAAGGAAGCGGCCTCCCGCGGCTGGCCGATTCTCACCTTCTCCAACCCGGTCTCGTTGCGATCACGAATCCAGACCCCGTCCGGCAAGACCGTAGCGGCAAGTGCCGCAGCAGGTTTCAGCGCCCTTGCGGCCGGCGCAATCACCTACGGACTGCTCCGAAGAAAAAGATGACGCCCAACCCCTTGATGTGAGGAGCGTCACGGGGTACAAATGACGTACGGAAGAACGGAAGGCCAAGGACGAATCGGAAGAGAAGATTCGCTCTCCCGACCGGGATTCCCAGCACGGACACCGGCACCCACGCGGAGCTTGCCACCTAATGGCAGAAGCGCTGTGGGCCTGCGACATTCGCCAGTGATCAGCAAGAACCCTGCACCGGTTGCAGGGATGACCTCATCACCGTCGAATTCTCGCCGAGGCCACGTGGTAGTCCATCACAGCCCACCTGTGCACGCTTGGTAACCAGGCGCTCCGTGCTAACGGGCGGCGACGTCGACGCAAGTCGACATCGCCGCCCTTTTATGTGCTCACATCATCTACTGCGCAGCTTCGGCAATCGAAGTCGCTTCTGCCGCACCGGCTTCGAATGCTCCGCAGCACAGAATCACCCAACTCCCGACGCCGGTTGCCGTGCCCTCGGCGAATCCCGTCGCGCCGTCTCGGTAGGCATTTGCCCGACGCATCCAGCTCACCTCCGGCACCCCGAGGTTGTGGGGGTCGAATCCCGACGACGCTGCCACCAGTCGCGATGCAGCCCGCGCAACGATGCCGTCGGCCGATCCGAAAGCTTTGAGCGTCAACAGTTCACCGTGGACCACCGCAGCGATCACCGGGGCCGGTGCGGACGTTCCACCGGTCACCAACTGAGCGAGCAGGTCGAGTCGCTCGCCGACACCGGCATCGCTGCGGGGCCGG
>NZ_BAOX01000401.1:0-3468 GCF_000813105.1 Rhodococcus sp. BS-15
CCTGATCGAACAGCGACTGCGCAACGGTGGTCAATCCGGCTTCGGCTGCGGCGGGGGAGTCGTCCCACCCGGTGACGGCCAGTCGCCCCGGAACGTCGATTCCGGATGCGGCCGCAGCGTCGAGCACCCCTAGTGCGAGTTCGTCGCTCATCACGAGCAGTGTGTCGATGGCATTGTCCTGCAACAACACTCGAGCTGCTCGGTCGCCCTCTGCGCGGGCGTTGTTGGTGGTGAACAGTGTCGGTACAGTCGACCAGTCGATCCCGACTCGCAGGCATGCGTCTCGGTAGCCCTCGAGTCGCGCTCGGGTCACCGGCATCGAGATGTCCGACGCGTCCGCGCCACGCACGATCGTCGATTCGCGTCGGGTATCGGGTCTGAGAGCGACGACGGCAGGTCGAGATCGGCTGTTCAACGCTGCGGTGGCCACCGCGTCGGCTGCCGCTCTGTCGTCGATGGCGATCCAGTTCAGGCCGGGGTGGTCGGGCCCACCCTGGATGCACGCCGGGCGGCCGGTGTCGACGAGCACGTCGAGCAGGGGGTCGTCGATCTCGGTGGTCCACACGACGTACCCGTCGACCTGTGCGTCTCGGATGCGTGCGTTGTCGGTGTCGCGGTGCAGGTTCGGCAGCATCACCAGCGCGGTGTCGGCGTCGAGACACGCTTCGGCGATCCCGGACAGAAAGCGTCGAGCCTGCGGATCCTCGAAGGCGTAGGTGAGCTTCTCGCCGAGGACGACGCCGATGCTGTCGTGCCTGCCACTGCGCAGCGACCGCGCCGTGCGGTTGGGGCCGGCGTATCCGAGGGTGGCTGCCGCCTCGTGCACGCGATCGCGGGTGGCGGCCGATACCCGGCTCGGTCGGTTGTAGGTGTAGGAGACGCTCATGGTGGACACGCCTGCGGACGCTGCGACGTCAGCCATGGTCACCCGAGTGTTCACCGGCCCACTGTAGCGCGCTCCACGGACAGTGTGTAACGATACACAGCATGTCGTCGCCGCTCCCGAAGCTGCTGGTGCTCGCCGCAGCCGCATTCATCTACGTCACGGCCGAAACGCTGCCTGTGGGGTTGCTCCCCGAGATATCCGGGGACCTCGGTGTCGGCGAGTCCGCCGTGGGTCTCCTGCTGACCTTCTACGCGTACGGCGTCGCCGTGATGACGATGCCGTTGATCCGGTTCGTGCGCGAGTGGCCCCGACGGCGCGTCGTCGTCATCACCGTTGCCGCACTGGCACTTTCGCAACTCCTCTCGGCGGTATCCGTCGGCTATCCGATGTTGGTGATCTCCCGAATGCTCTGCGCGGCAACGCATGGAGTCTTCTGGGCCGTCGTCGCGCCCGTCGCGGCGTCGCTCGCGCTGCCCGGTAAACAGGGCAAGGCCATCGCCACGGTGTACGCCGGTACCTCGCTGGCACTGGTCGCCGGCAACCCACTCACTGCCGCCCTGGGCCAGTGGTTCGGATGGCGCACGGCAGCAACGATTCTCGGCATCGTGGCCGCAGCAATCGCGGTGGCGCTGTACTTCGTCCTCCCGGCACTACCGGTCACCCGGGCGGCTTCGGAAACGAAAAAGACACCGCGGGTGCTCGACGGCTCCCTGGCCGTTCTGTGCGGAGTGACATTTCTGGCCGTCCTCGGTCACTTCGCCGCGTACACCTACTTCTCGGTGATCGTCGACCGTGCCATCGGATCCGCGGGCACCACCCTGACCCTGATGTTGATGTTGTACGGGCTGTTCGGCGTGATCGGCATCTGGTTGATCGGCAGAACCTACGACCGGTGGCCCCGGCACTCGACCATCGCCGCTCTGGGCGCAGTGACCGCTGCGGTGGCAGTTCTCTGGTGCACCCTGAGCGGAGCGCCGGGAAGCTGGGCCGTGTTCGCCGTCGGTGCGATCGCCTTGTGGGGGCTGGCATTCACCACCCTCCCAGTATGTATTCAATCGGCAGTGGTCAGGGCGGCCCCGGCCGATGCGGACAAGGCGTCGGCGATCTATGTCGTTGCCTTCCAGTTGGCGATCGCGACGGGCGCTCTGGTGGGCGGTGTGGTGATCGACCTCAGCGGCATCGTGGCCGTCACCGCTGCTGCAACGGCCCTGGTCGCCGCAGCGCTGGCCGTAGTCGTGTTGGCGCGCAGAACCTTTCCGCGTAGCCATGTACAGGAGCCGGTGACAGCAGCGGCACACTGACCGTCGAGTACCCCGCACGATAGAGTCAGCACGCGACGAACGAGGGAATCCGGTGCAATTCCGGAGCTGGCGCGCAACGGTGACGAGCGAGAGCTCGAAGTCCGAATGCTCGGACGTCGTGATTCACCTCCATCCGCGGCTCCGCGACACGAGCCCTCAGCAGGAAGCTCTTCACGATGCGTACCACCCTCGCCGTACTAGGCGCTGTTTCGATCCTTGTTCTTGCCGGCTGTTCGTCCACGGCGACGACTGACGCGGCCACCCCGACCACCGGAAACTACCCGCTGGCCATCGACAATTGCGGCCGCGACGTCGTCGTCGACGCCCCACCGCAACGTGCGGTCTCGTTGAATCAGAGTTCGACGGAAATCCTTCTCTCACTCGGGTTGGCAGACCGCATGGTCGGCACCGCCACCTGGACCGATCCCGTCCGCGCAAACCTCGAATCGGAGAACGCGAAGGTCCCCAGGTTGGCGGACAACAAGCCCTCTTTGGAAGTGGTGTTGGACGCCGAGCCCGACTTCGTTTCCGCGTCGTTCGGCGGCACCCTCGGGCCGGGAGGCGTCGCCGACAGGGATCAGCTGGAGCAGCTCGGTGTGCCGAGCTACCTCTCTCCCACCGACTGCAACGGCAAGACCGACGACAGCGTCAACTCCGACGGCGCGCGCACATCACCGCTCGAGATCGAGACCGTCTACCAGGAGATTCGCGAACTCGCAGCCATCTTCGACGTGCGTGATCGCGGCGAACGCTTCGTCCGCGAGCTGCAGGATCGCTTCGCGAAGGCTTCGGGAGCCGTCGACGCCTCGGGTGTGACGCTGGCGTACTGGTTCGCCGACACCGACACCCCGTACATGGCCGGATGCTGTGGATCGTCGGGCATCATCACCGGATCGGTCGGTGCCGAGAACATCTACGCCGACACCACCGACGAATGGCCGCAGGTCAATTGGGAGAGTGTTCTCGATCGCGATCCCACCGCGCTCGTGCTCGCCGATCTGAGCCGTCGGAGCATCGCCGGTGATGCGCTCGACAGCAAGATCGGCTTCCTGGAATCGAATCCCGTCACGAGCCGCCTCACCGCCGTCGAGGACAAGCGGTACATCGTCGTCAACGGCGCCGACCTCAACCCGTCGATCCGCACGATCGACGGGGTCGAGAAAGTTGCTGCAGCTCTGCAGAATTGGGGACTGACCACCCCATGAGCCGGACCGATCGCGGGTTGCTGATCCCGCTTCTGCTCGGCGGCTTCGTGGTCTTGGTGCTCTCGATCGGCGTGGC
>NZ_BAOX01000400.1:0-3493 GCF_000813105.1 Rhodococcus sp. BS-15
GTGCCGCTCACGCGACCCCGCAGCCGCTCGGGCCGAACGGCCGGTCGTGCCGCCGTGCAATGGAATCACTTTTGCCACTTCGCTCACCCGTCCCCTCCCGAACCGAGCACTGCTTCCGAACCACGCACCGGTTCCGAACTGCGCAGTGCGGCCAGTGCACGCGCCGTGGACGCGCCTGTTTCGACGGCCGAGACCAGTCGATCTTCGATGGTGTCCACCCATTCGGTTCTGATGACCGGCCGCAGCGCTGCTCCTCGGACGAAGTCGTCGAATGCCTGAACCGTGGTCCACCGCGGCTCGAAGCCCAGGACGGACCGCATGCGGGTGGTGTCGAGTCCGCAGCCGAAGTGGAAGTAGTCGAGTTGCTCGGTGGTGAACTCGCGCATCATGCCACCCATCAGGCGCGGCCGACGCTCTTGAAGAGCGGAAACGGTACCGGCACCTGAACACGGCCGGCTCGGCGAATTGCCTGGGAGAGCATGATCGTTCCGTCGGCACCGATGTTGAACGTGCCCGCCGACCCGCCGAGAGTGGCGCGCTCGAGCGCAGCAAGGGCGTCTTCCTCGTGCAGCAACTGCATGCGTGCGTCGCGGCCGACGATGCTGGGGATCAGCGGCGAGGTCATGTAGCGCGAGATGGTGCCGTTCAGTCGTGGACCGATCAGCGGCGCCATGCGCAGGATCGACACCGCAATGTCCGATCGTCGACGGCCGAGCCCGCGCGCGTATCCCTCGATGTCGATCGAGTCCCGCGCGTACCCACCGCTCGGGGGGCGTCGGGCACTCATCTCCTCGGTGAATTTCACCGGGTCCTTGGCGCTGCAGCCGTACACCGAGGACGACGAACGCAGGACGACCCTCTCGACGGTCGGTGACTTCTGGCAGACCGCGAACAGCTGCATCGCGCCGATGACGTTGAGGTCTTTCATCGTCGCGCGGCCACCGGATTTCGGGGGCTTGGCGACGGTGGCTGCGTGCACGACGGTGTCGACGCCGGCATTGCGAATCACTTTGCCGATC
Organism: Rhodococcus sp. BS-15; assembly: GCF_000813105.1. Lineage (NCBI taxonomy): Bacteria > Bacillati > Actinomycetota > Actinomycetes > Mycobacteriales > Nocardiaceae > Rhodococcus > Rhodococcus sp. BS-15. The sequence continues at coordinate 1,020 of NZ_BAOX01000400.1, forward strand.
AGCGGATTACGGATGTCGGCGCGGACGAATTCCGCGCGACCCATGCGGCGCAGCAGATCCTTGCTCGGAGACACCGCATCGACGGCGATGACGCGCTCGATGTTCGGATTCTGGGCCAGCCTGGTGACGAGGTAGCCGCCGAGAAATCGGCTCGCTCCGGTCACGAGGACGACTCGGGGCGCAGCGATCCACGATCGCTCGGACTCACTGCGCACCCCCAACGTCGGTTCCGCTGCAAAGCCTACTGGATCGGCAGGGGTCGGCGTGGGTGAGAAGCAAAGCCCGTTCTTCGAACAGAAGAAGCCCGCCACCGATGGTGACGGGCTTCTTCGTGAAGCAGATGACGGCAGGCTTATTTGCCGAGTTTCCTGCGCTGCACGCGGGTACGACGAAGCAGCTTGCGGTGCTTCTTCTTCGACATGCGCTTGCGACGCTTCTTGATCACTGAACCCATGCGGGTGTCCTCACGTTCTTCTCTAGCGTTTTCGCGCACGCCGTTTGCGTACGCCTACCTGACAACCAAGCCCTGGGGCTGCGGTTACCGAGCTGGCGCTGGGGCCACGTACTCGCCCACGGCTGCACACCGGCTGGCTGGCACGACGAGCGCCAATCCTACCGGTGTGAACCAGGACTTACGAAACCGGCCCCACGTGCACTACTAGCCTGCGTCGAAGTACGAGGTCTCGAGATAGTCGTGGACCGCCTTCGCGTGCACACGAAAAGATCGACCCACTCGTACAGCGGGCAATTCTCCGCCGTGCACCAGCCGGTACACGGTCATTTTCGAAACCCTCATCAGAGTCGCCACTTCGGCGACCGTGAGGAACTGCGTTCCGGCCAGAGCCGGTTGACCGTCCGGGGACGAACCCTTGGACGGCTTGTTTATAGACGCCATCAATCCACATACCTCCGGCACGTCTCATGCGGCAGGCTTCCCCTCCTGCCGAACAGACACGCACGTGCTGCCCCCGAGCCTATAGGGACAGATGGGGTTACTGCGACGGGTGTGGGGAAAAGATTTTTTATTCTGCTGTGATGCCCATCTCAGTGGATCGGGCATTTGCGGCACCGAGAGCATCGAAAAATGCTGCTCGAAGGCCCTTTCTCTCCAATTCACGCACCGCAGCGGCGGTAGTTCCACCCGGAGAAGTCACCGCATATCGAAGCTCGCTCGCGCTCTCGTCGGAGCGATCGAGCATCGCTCCCGACCCCACCATCGTCTGAACCACGAGCGCCGACGCTACGTCGCGGCTCAATCCCAAGCCCACTCCCGCGTCGATCATGGCCTCGGCCACCAGGAAGAAATAGGCCGGACCGGAGCCGGACACGGCCGTCACGGCATCGAGCTGATTCTCCTTGACCACGACCACCTTGCCGACGGCCGAGAGGATCGAGCGCACGAGTTCGAGGTGCTCGGCGCGGGCGTACTTGCCCGGTGCCAGCACGCTGACGCCCTCCCCCACCAGCATCGGGGTGTTGGGCATGACCCGAACCACTGGGAAGCCGGCGGGGAGCTTGGGCTCGAACTTGGTGGTGGGGACGCCTGCGGCCAGCGAGACGATGAGCTGTTCGCGATCGCCGTCGAGTTCGATCTTGGTGATCTCGGTCAGTGCCGCTTCGACGTCGGCCGGCTTGACCGCCAGCACGATCACATCGGCACCCTCGGATGCGTCGCCGACCGTGGTGGTCAGTACTCCGAATTCCTTGGCGATCTCCTTGGCGCGGGTCTCGGACTTCTCGGCGACCACCAGATCGCGCACTGCGTGGCCGGACTCGAGGAGTCCCGCAATCAACGCCTCGCCGATCCGTCCGCCGCCGATCACTGCAATTCTCGTCATGGACGCCAAGCCTGCCATGTCAGTTCGAGCGCGGCACCATCGCCAACTGTCTGCTCTGCACCACGACGGCACCGGTCGAATCCAGCACCACGTGGTCCTCCTCGAACCAGGTGCTGCCGATGACGGTGCTGGTCGCCGCCACGCGCAGCCACCCCGGTGCCGGACGGCGTCGCAGGTAGGTCGTCAACTGCACGGTCGGAGCCCAACCGAACATTCCGCGGTTCATGGTCACCGGAGCCGAGATGTCTCCGGTCATCAGTGCGAACAGCACTGCGGTGTCGACGTCGGCCTCGTCGCCCGCGAAGGGACGCACCCACAATCGAATCTCGGCCTCGCCCTGCTGACCGGTCAGGAACGACGCCGACGACGCGTCGATACGCATCTCGCAGCCCTTGGCGACGTGCACGATGGACGCCATCGGATGATCGCCTGCCACCGCGAGGGTCTCCGCAGGCGGCTCGGCGGCCATCGACGCCAGCGACGTCGGCGTCTGAAGATGGGGTTCGTCGGAATCGGGACGACCGAGGGTCACCACCGCCCGCACGGCAACGCGTCCGGCCTGGGTGAGTTCGACGTCGACGTGCGAGACCTGGCGACCGCGCTTGCGCACCACCGTCGACAGCGCGACCTCACCGG
>NZ_BAOX01000399.1:0-3500 GCF_000813105.1 Rhodococcus sp. BS-15
TGCCGCCAAGCAACTCCCGCGAGTCTCGGCCATCGTGAAAGCGCAACGCGCGGTCACCGCCGCCGCCGGGGCGCTGCGCACCTCGAAGGAGGGGTCCGCAGCGGCCGACCGTGAATTCGACCAGGCGATCGCAGACCTGTCCGCGAAAGAGAAACAGCTGCGCACCGCCGCCGTGGCTCATCGCACCCCACACATCGGTCGAGACATCGATGCCCTCGCCGCGGCGATTCGGCATTTCGAGCACCAGGCTCGGTGGTGATCCGCAAGCGCGGCGATCACACACGCGAGGCAGAACGCGCCCGCGAAGCAACCAACCGACTCGAAGAAGCAAGTGGCCTGGCCGAGGAGCTCGCCGAGGAAGCCGCCATAGCCGACGAGAACTATCGACAGCAGGTCCAACGCCTCGAGCTCCTGAGCGAGAAGCTCGGTGCCACCGCCGAACAGATCGACACCGATCTCGAGAACGCGCGCGAACGCATCGAGAAATGCCGCGCCGAGCAGCGGGCCGCGCGTAAAGCGGACAAGGAAGCAGGCGAAGCGATCGGCAAGGCCGAGGGTGCCTGCAACACAGCGCTCGAAAGCCTGCGCGGTGCCGTCACCGAAACCCTGGGCGACGCCGTGCGACTCGCGCCCTACGCTCGCAAGGACCTACTCGGCATCCTCGGCGTCCACGAGGCGTACGCCTGGCCGGCGAGCGACTCGGCGTGGCTGAGCGTGGAGCAGATTCTCTATCGAGTCCAGCAGGCCGAGGGTCCCGACGACGAGGTTCCGGTACTTCCGCCCGTGGTGCGCGCGCTGCATTCGGCCCTCGACGCGGCGACGGCGGCGGTGAAAGTCAGTGACTCGAGCCGAAAGTCGACCCGGACGGCGCTGACGAGTGCGCTGCAGGAGTTCGACTCGCAACTCGCCGCATCGGGTCAGGACTACCGCCTGCAGTGGGATGCGCCGGACGGTTTGACCGTGGTCCGCGTTCAGGACGAGCAGGGCTACTCGTCGGTCGGAGACTTCGCCGACCGAATCGGTGCCGCGAGGGCCGATCAGGAGTTGCTACTGACCGAGCAGGAGCGACGAATTCTCGAAGATGCACTGCTGACCGGCCTGGCGCAGCAGATTCACGAGCGCACCGTCGACGCACGCGAGCTGATCGCGCAGATGTCCGCCGAGATGAAGCAGCGCCGCATGTCCTCGGGCAACACGATCGGTGTGCACTGGGTGCTCGCGGACAACCTCGACGACGGGGCCCGGGCGGTGTCCAAACTGCTCGATCGCGACGCCTCGGCGTTGAACCAGGACGATCTGGCCGCGATGCGAGCCCACTTCGCGTCGGAGATCAGGATCGCTCGCGCGGCACACCCGGAACGGTCCTACCCCGAGATCCTGTCCACGACACTGGACTATCGCCGCTGGCGCGTGTTCGCCTTCACGCTCATCAGCGGCGACGGCAACGAGGATCGTCTCACCGTCGCACGCCACAGTGCGCTCTCGGGCGGTGAGCAATCGGTGTCGCTGCACCTGCCACTGTTCGCCGCTGCGCACGTGATGCTCTCGTCCGCCGATCCACATTCACCCCGACTGCTCGCGCTGGACGAGGCGTTCGCCGGAGTCGACGACAACGGCCGCAGCGAACTGCTCGGCCTCAGTGTGCAATTCGATCTCGATCTGTTCATGACCGGATACGACCTGTGGATCACCTACGGGGACGTCCCCGGCTGCGCGCACTACGACCTGGCGCATTCGACAGCCGAGAACACCGTCAGCGCAGCTCTTCTGGTGTGGGAGAACGGAGAACTGTTCGCCGAGCACGACGGTACCGACCTCGCTGCCGCGCTCGGGTCACCGCTGACGCGCCGTGTGCCGACCCGAACCGAAGGTGGGCTGGAGTTTGACCGGTAACAGCGAATGGCGAGGCAGCGTCGAATTGGCTGCACTGCTCGATGCGGCACGAAAGAAGTTGGAATCCAACTGGCTTCGTGTCGGCGGCAACATCACCGTCGACCTGAGCGACGCCCCGGAGCTGTGGCGTCTGTGCAGCGCGATCTCTCGGTCCAACTCCAGTCTGCATTCTCGGGCGCGCAGCACCAGGCTCGACCTCGAGCGGTTCGACGCGTGGCTGAGCCATCCGCTCAACGGTGGCCTCGGACTGATCGACACCCTCACTCTGCAGGCCCCGCTGCAGGACAAGAAGAAAATCGCTGCCGACAAGGCTCAGATCCGCGCGGATGCACTCGATCGGGCCAGGGAGGTTCTCGGTGGCGGTACCGATCGCGAGTGGATCGAGCACTGGATCGCGTCGTTGCTCAATCAGGACGGCACGCTCGGGGGCCGCGTCGCCGTCGATGCGCTCGCGGTGGCGACACAGGTCCTGGCGCTGCTTCCGGTGGACGGGATGTCGCTGACCGAGCTCGCGGAACTGGCCTGCGGTGATACGAAGGCGCTCTCGGGCGGAGGTGCCCCGAAACTCGTCCTCGACGCATTGTCGTTGCGCGAGAACGTCCCTCGACCCGTCGATCCGGTCGGCATCAGGGCGTTGTGGGAGACCGCTGGCGTGTCGGTCGACGCAGTGTCCAGCCGGGTGTTGGTACTCGGCTACCGCGTCGACGAAACCCACACGGTGGCTCGTTGGCTCAACGATGCAGCTGAGGAGGGCATCCCCTTCCCCGTCACCGTGGACATGCTCTCGCGCGGCCCGCTCACCAACAGCTCGTCCACGGTGTTCGTCTGCGAGAACGTGGCCGTGCTCGCCGCGGCAGCCCGCACCCTCGGTTCGAACTGCGCGAGCCTGATCTGCACCGACGGTCAGCCCTCCGCCGCTGTCCACCGGCTGCTGGGCTCACGCGCGCCCGGCACCACCATCCGCTGGCGTGCCGATTTCGACTGGGCCGGAGTGCACATGGTGGCCCGAGCCATCTCCCGATACGACGCCTCGCCGTGGCGCATGGACGTCGACTCCTACCGGCACGCGCTCGATGCACGGAATTCCGAACCACTGAAAGGTCATCCGACGGACAGTCCGTGGGACCCGGAACTGGCTGCCGCCCTGCGCGACTCGGGCCGAGCCGTGATGGAAGAACGGCTGATCCCGGATCTGCTGACCGATCTGCGGCTGGGACCTGCGACCTAGGTCGGGGAACGATCAGCGCAGCGGCACGCCGAGCAACGCGTCGACCGCATCGGCGAAGGCACGGGGTGCGCCCGCATCCGATCCGCCGCGTTCGACTGCGAAACTCGCCCACGCGTCGAGCGCATCGAGGGCCTTGGGGGTGTCCAGATCATCGGCCAGATGCTGCCGCAACCGATTGATCACATCCTCGGCCGACGCCGCGCTCTCGAGCGCCGCCGCCCGGCGCCACAGGCGACGGCGCTACGAGAGCGCGGCGTCGGCCGAGGATGTGATCAATCGGTTGCGGCAGCATCGGCCGATGATCTGGACACCCCCCAAGGCCCTCGATGCGCTCGACGCGTGGGCGAGTTTCGCAGTCGAACGCGGCGGATCGGATGCG
>NZ_BAOX01000398.1:0-3504 GCF_000813105.1 Rhodococcus sp. BS-15
TCGTCCGGTGGCGCGCGCCCGAGCGCGATGCCGCCCTCTCGGCGTCACCGCCACTCCCGGCACGTCACAGTCCATCAACTGTCGACGTCGGTCGGTCATGCGGGTCATACGGTGTTGTGCCACAGCAGAGTCCTCGGTAATCGAATGGAGCGAGGCGAAGTCATCGACGTGCGCACCTCACTGATGTATCGAACGGATCACGACGCGATAACGAAAAGATACACGACGAGTGGGGTAATTACTATCATGGTTAGTAGTTCGATGTCCCCCGCAGTGGTTTCGTGCCTCACAGCGCGGTAGCACCGGACGTCGACGGTCGGAGACCATCGGCCGGCGAACGCTGCCTTCTCCATGCGAGAGCACACCCCACGACAGCAAGAACGACCGCGGCGTACTCCGGAAGCGGTCCCAGCTTTGTCGCCCACGTCGATCTCGTTTCCAGGGCAACATCAGCGACCAACGTCTGCGCAGCGAACAAGCCCGAACGATCTGCGACCTTCCCCTGTGGGTCGATGACGGCACTGACCCCACTGGTCGCCGCAACGAGAACAGTCCTGTTGTGCTCGACCGCCCGCAGCCGCGACATCGCCAACTGCTGGTAGGTCATATCGGTGCGCCCGAACGTCGCATTGTTGGTGGGGACCGTGATCAGCTGCGCCCCCGCACGCACGGAGTCGGTGACCAGCTCGTCGAACGCGACCTCGTAACAGGTGGCGACGGCCGTCGGAATTCCGGCGATATCGACGACACCGTCGCCCGACCCGGGAACGAAGTTACCGGCCTGCGAGGCGTAGGAGGACAACCTCGTCATCACAGATCGCATCGGGAGATACTCTCCGAAAGGAACAAGTTTGCGTTTGTCGTGTCGCTCCCCCGGTCCGAGTACCGGATCCCACACGATCGAGGTATTCATCGAGGTGCCGTCGTCGTTACCGAGCACAGCTCCGACCAGAATCGGCACCCCGACCGACCGCGCTGCAGCGTCGATCCCGGCAGTGGCGTCGGCGTTGCGCAGTGGGTCGATATCGGATGCATTCTCCGGCCAGATCACCAGGTCGGGAGCGGGCACCCTGCCGGCGGTGATGTCGTCCCCGAGCTGCATTGTTCGCTCGATGTGATTGTCGAGAACTGCTCGACGTTGCGAGTTGAAGTCCAGACCCGACCGCGGAACGTTGCCTTGAACAACGGCGACCGTCGCACGCGCTGCGCCTGCATCGTCAGCGGGAGTGAGCGCGAAAGCCAGAGCCGGCACGATCACCACAGTGGCCACCGACCCGACTGCGAATCGCGGCGTCGGCGGGCGTACCTGGCGGACCACACTGGCCAGTGCCGCGCCGATCACTGCGACTGCAAAAGATACACCGGGCGCACCGGCGAACGCGGCAAGCGAGAGCAGAGGGCCGTCTGCTTGGGCGAAAGCTAGTTTCCCCCACGGAAATCCCCCGAACGGAATCCGTGCGCGCAGACCTTCGGTGGCGGTCCAGATCGCGGCGATCCACAGCGGTTCGAAGCGCAACCCGGACACTGCGGCCGCTGCAGCGCAGAACAGTGCCACTGCTATCGCTTGGATCGCCGCGAGCGCCAGCCACGGCGGGGCACCGACGTAGACACCCACCCAGGGCAGCAGAGGCAGAAAGAACGCCAATCCCGACAGATACCCGTAGAAGAACGCCGCCCGGATGGAACGGCCGCGGATGACGAGAACAAGAACCCCGACACCCAACGGCGCGAGGAACCACAGCGACCGAGGTGGAAAGCCCGCGTACAACAGCACACCAGCAGATACCGCACACGATGACCTGCCTGCTATCGCGGTGAACACACGGCGACGTCGGGTTCGTCGGTGACGGTTCACTGTTGTTGCGCTGGACTCGATATCGAGCATGCCTGCATGGCTCTTTTCTCATGTACGGCATAGCGCCACCTGACCACCCTCGGTTACTACTATGCACGATAGTAGTAACAGCGGTGAGCCCGGACCGGCTCCCCCGCCGACACCGCGCCTCTGCGACGTCGATGCATACCCCGGGATATCGACCGCGCACCTTCGCTGTGCCCTTTGTCCTTCGCGGTGCCCTTCGTGGCCGGGCATCGACCGGTGCACGGACCACCCTCGGCTCGCACAAGATGCGTGCTGGACCCCGGGATGGAGACTGGCTTCTACCGCGCCGCAGCACGCCGACATATGCGGGTGCATCTGCTCTGGCGGCCATCATGATCACCGCCCCGATCGTCCTGGCCGTGTTCGACGTGACCAGAAACATGTGGTGCCTGCGGGCGGGCGGTGTGACCGCCCGATTCGGCGGCGGCACATCAGGGGCACCCTGAATGGGTTTGGGCCAACCCAGTTTCCGGCTGCTACCGTCGAGGCGTTGTGAGAATCTCTGCGCTGGGCCCGCCGCGCCTGCGGACGGTTATCGCAGTCGCCGCTGTCCTGTATTTGTTGGCTCACACCATCGCTCAATGCGGCATCGCCTGGGAACAGGACCATCACAGCGACGGCGTACACATCGTTTCGTCCTCGTCTCAGGCCGCCGCGGAACTCTCCCCCAACCACGCGCACATCGACGACGGATCGCCCCACATGGCGCACGATACGAACACCGTCATCGCAATGCCCCGATCCGACAACCCGCCCCGCCCATCGACCATCGCCGCGGTCGCAGCGATGGCCTTCGCTGTGGTGTTGGTGGCGATGTCTGCCCCGCGCATTTCGCGAGCCCCACCGGATCTACCCATTCCGATCCGGCACGGCCGAACCGTCTTGAACGAACTCTGTATCAACAGGTGCTGATCAGCAGCCCGCGGGCCATCCGAGGACTTCTCCTCTCATGGCCCAGTTCGTGCTGCCCATCACTCACTTACTGCGCTCCTCGCAGATCACATACAGGGACTACTCATCATGAACAGTGCTGTTCGCTCCACACTCGTGCCACCGTCCTCCGCCGGCCACATGTTGGCGACCGCCAAGAACTGCCCGGAACCGAGCACAATGGTCGGCAACACGCCCGTTCTGTGGATCGGTGAACCGTTCGCGGACTCCGGCCGCGGCTTCTGGGCGAAACTCGAAGGCAGCAATCCCGGTGGGATGAAAGACCGCCCCGCGCTGCACATGGTCGAAAAAGCCAAGGCCCGCGGCGACCTCGCTCCCGGCGCGATGATCATCGAATCCACCAGCGGAACCCTCGGCCTGGGTCTGGCCCTGGCCGGGATCACCCATCACCACCCCGTCACCCTCGTCGCCGACCCGGGACTGGAACCGATCGTGCACCGGATGCTCGCCGCGTACGGTGCCCGCGTCGAACTGGTCACCACACCGCACCCCGACGGCGGCTGGCAGCAGGCCCGGCGTGAGAAGGTCCGTGAGCTCCTCGATACACATCCAGGGTCGTGGTGCCCGGATCAGTACACCAACCCGGACAATGTCGAGGCGTACGAGTCGCTCGCTCACGAACTCATCGCCCAGCTCGGACGCGTCGACACCTTGGTTTGCTCGGTGGGCAC
>NZ_BAOX01000397.1:0-3547 GCF_000813105.1 Rhodococcus sp. BS-15
CCCAGCGCGTTCTGCGGGGTCGCGTAGCCGAGCGCGGCGAGCTGACGCGTCGCCGCGTCGGGGGTCAGACGTACTGTCTCGGAGTCGAACTTGACCACCGAGTCGAGCAACGGCCGGTAGAAGAGCTTCGCGTGCAACCGCCTGATGCGCTGCGCGTTGCGTTTGATCTCGGCGTTCAGTACGCCGAGGGCGTCGCGGTTGCCGTCGGGTCGCATGTGCGCCGAACGTGCCAGCCACCGCAGGGCTTCCTCGTCGTCCTGAGGAGGCAGGGTGTGCGTGCGACGCATTCGCTGCATCTGCAGGCGGTGCTCGATCAGCCGAAGAAACTCGTAGGAGGCCGTCAGGTTCGCAGCGTCGTCGCGGCCGACGTAGCCGCCCTCGGTGAGCGCGGTCAGTGCGTCGGTCGTGCCGAGTACGCGCAGCGACTCATCGGTTCGACCGTGCACCAATTGCAGGAGCTGGACCGCGAATTCGACGTCCCGCAGGCTTCCGCGTCCGAGTTTGATCTCGCGCTCGCGGAGCTCCGGCGGCACCATCTCCTCGACTCGGCGCCGCATGGCGCGCACCTCGGGCACGAAGTCCTCGCGCTGGCTGGCCAACCACACCATCGGGTTGACCGCGTCGACGTAATCGTTGCCGAGCGCGATGTCGCCGGTCATGGGGCGAGCTTTGAGCAACGCCTGGAATTCCCAGGTTTTGGCCCAGCGCTTGTAGTACGCGACATGCGAATCCAGCGTGCGGACCAGCTCGCCGCGCTTGCCCTCGGGGCGCAGTGCCGCGTCCACCTCGAAGAATGCCGAGGACCCGATGCGCATCATTTCACCGGCGATGCGGCTCGCTTGAGAGTCGGCGGGCTCGGCGACGAACACGACGTCGACGTCGGAGACGTAATTGAGTTCGCGTGCACCACATTTGCCCATTGCGACGACGGCCAGACGCGTCGGACACGGGGCGTCCGGGCACACGGTGGCGACGGCGACGGCCAGCGCAGCGGTGAGCGCTGCGTCGGCCATGTCGGAGAGCTGCGCTCCGACCACGGTGTACGGCAGGACGGGTTCGTTCTCGACGGTCGCGGCGAGGTCGTATGCCGCCAGCACCATGATCTGGTCGCGGTACTTCTTGCGCAGCGCGATCACGGCGGGCGGCCCGATCAGGGACGCGCGGTACAGGTCCGGTGCGGCGTTGGGGCCGGTCTCGGGCTCGGCACCGACGGCCTCGAGCAGTTCCGCGACCAGGGTGGCTTTGGTGGGGAGCTCGATCTTGGCCGAGACTCCGCTGCTCTGACCTTCCTTGGTCAGCAGCAGACGCCAGGTGCTGTCGTCGGCAACAAGGTGATCGGCGAGCGCACTGGAGGCACCGACGAGACCGAGGATGCGGCCGCGGAATCCCTTGTCCGTGCGCAGCGCCGTGTCGAACTCCGACCAGCCGGAACCGAGCGACTCGTACAACCGCACCAGGGTGCGGAGCGCGAGATCGGCATTGGGCGCACGCGAGAGCGACCAGAGCAGCTCGAGGCTGTCCTCATCCGTCCATCCGAGAGTGCTCAGATCGGACGGCGCAGTTTCTTCGACCAGGCCGAGACGGCCCGGTCCGGGAACGACGGATCTGGAAGTCGGAGGACGCACCATCTAAAATCCACCTCGGCGTGCCACAGTTTTACCCCGTCGTCAGTAATGCGACGCGAGGGTGCCCGCGCCGGCATCGGAACTACCATTCACGATCGACTAGAACGTAGCCCATGACGACGCCGTGCTGTTAAAGACCCAGGTAGGCCTTCAGCTCGTAGGGCGTGACGTGGCTGCGGTATTCCTCCCACTCGCGACGCTTGTTGCGGAGGAAGAAGTCGAAGACGTGCTCGCCCAGTGCTTCGGCGACCAGTTCGGAGCTTCCATCGCGTTCAGTGCCTGATCGAGGTTGCCCGGCAGTTCCTTGTAGCCCATGGCGCGACGCTCCGCGGAGGTCAGTGCCCACACGTCTTCCTCGGCCTCGGGCGGCAGGGTGTAGCCCTTCTCGATTCCCCGAAGACCGGCCGCGAGCAGCACCGCGAACGCGAGGTACGGGTTGCACGCCGAATCAGGGCTGCGAATCTCGACGCGACGCGAGGATGCCTTGTTCGGGGTGTACATCGGCACGCGGATCAGTGCCGAGCGGTTCGCCGGTCCCCACGACGCAGCGGTCGGTGCTTCTCCGCCGCGCACGAGTCGCTTGTAGGAGTTGACCCACTGGTTGGTCACGGCGCTGATCTCGTTGGCGTGTTCGAGGATGCCGGCGATGAAAGACTTGCCGGTCTCCGAGAGCTGCATCGGGTCGTCCGGGTTGTGGAAGGCGTTCGCGTCGCCCTCGAACAGGCTCATGTGCGTGTGCATCGCGGAGCCGGCCTGATCACTGAACGGCTTGGGCATGAACGTCGCGCGCACACCCTCCTCGATGGCGACTTCCTTGACCACGTAGCGGAAGGTCATGATGTTGTCGGCCATCGACAGTGCGTCGGCGTAGCGGAGGTCGATCTCCTGCTGGCCGGGTGCGGCCTCGTGGTGGCTGAACTCGACCGAGATTCCCATCGACTCGAGCGCGTCGATGGCGTGCCTGCGGAAGTTCGGGGCCGAGTCGTGCACGGCCTGGTCGAAGTAGCCGCCGTTATCGGCCGGAGTCGGCGGTGAGCCGTCCTGGGGGGCGTCCTTGAGCAGGAAGAATTCGATCTCGGGGTGCACGTAGCAGCTGAATCCGAGGTCCGCGGCCTTGCTCAACTGACGACGCAGCACGTGGCGTGAGTCGGCCCAGGACGGCGAGCCGTCGGGCATGGCGATGTCGCAGAACATCCGCGCCGAGTGCTGGTGACCCTTGCTGGTGGACCACGGCAGAATCTGGAACGTGGACGGATCGGGCTTGGCCACGGTGTCGGCCTCGGACACCCGCGCAAATCCTTCGATGGCGCTACCGTCGAAACCGATTCCCTCGTCGAATGCCCCTTCGAGCTCGGCGGGGGCGATGGCCACCGACTTGAGGTACCCGAGGACATCGGTGAACCAGAGGCGGACGAAACGAATGTCGCGCTCTTCGAGGGTCCGGAGCACGAATTCCTTTTGACGATCCATGAACGCGAGAGTAAGCAAACGGAGTTAAATCTGTGTTACATCGTGAATTCGGTCTCACTTCGTGAAACTCTCAGCGCCCTTCCCAGGTCGTGAGGTAGTACGTCAGCACCGCAATCCATCCCCTGGCGGAACCAGATCGACGAGGTAGTTCACCAACGGATCGTCGATGCACTCGACGCCCGAGAAGGCGACCGTGTGTTGGGTGCCCTCGTACGTCACCAGATCGCCGCGCAGCTGAGCAGCCAACTCCACACCCGCTTGATAGGGCGTGGCCGGATCGTTGGTCGTCGAGACCACCACCAGCGTCGGCAGTCCCTCGACGTCGACGATGTGCGGATCGCTCGTGTTCGGCACCGGCCAGAAGGCGCACAGGTCGAGTGGCGCGTTGCCCGTCGCCCGGCCGTCGTCCAGATACGGCGCGGCGGCGCGGAACCTGGCGTCTGCCTCGTCGG